>DATGXD010000001.1:0-23608 GCA_035299105.1 Paludibacter sp.
GAAAGTGTCCCACGAGAGCATGCCCGGGTTGATTTCAATCTCGATGGTGTCATCAATCAATGGCACCACGTACACCGACGTGAACGAAGTCATACGCTTGCCCTGGGCGTTGAACGGCGAAACACGCACCAAGCGGTGTACCCCGTTTTCGCTCTTGAGGTAACCGTAGGCCATTTCGCCTTCGATTTGCATCGTCACAGTCTTGATACCGGCCTCGTCGCCTTCCTGGAAGTTGGTGATTTCGCACTTGTAACCCTGGCGTTCGCACCAGCGTTGGTACATGCGGAAAAGCATCTCGGCCCAGTCTTGCGCTTCGGTGCCGCCCGCTCCGGCCACAATCTTGATTACTGCGCCCAACTTGTCTTCCTCGTGCGAAAGCATGTTTTTCATTTCCAGGTTCTCAACCAGTTCCAGCGCATGCTGGTAGGCACGATCCACCTCTTCCTCCGAAGTTATTTCTTCCTTGAAAAAATCGTAGGTGAGCTGGAGTTCATCGGTGGCGGTTTTCACCTCGTTGTAACCGGTTACCCAGTTTTTCAATTCCTTCACCTTGCGCATCTGCGCCTCGGCTGCCTTGGCATCGTCCCAGAAATCGGGGGCTTGAGTCCGCAATTCTTCTTCTTCAATCTGGATTAACTTTGAATCGACGTCAAAGGTACCTCCTCAACGCAATCTCGCGTTCCAACAAATCTTTTAGTTGGTCTGATGTAATCATTATGTATAAATTAAAAATTAATAATACCCCTAACTCCTCAAGGGGACTGAAGTTACTTTCGTCTAATATAACGTGAGTTCGATATAAGCTTATAATTCCGCTGACGGAATCAAAAACACATTGAAACCATTAAAGCGATAATTGTTACTATTATTCCTTTCTTCCCTTTAGGGGTCGGGGCTTAAAAGTAAAAGCAAGGCAGGAACACCGCCAAAAACCCGACCACGAATCCGGCCACGGTTTGGAGTGGTGAATGTGCTTTCAGTTCGATGCGCGAAAGCGCGACAATGGTGGATGCAGTCAGCACGATGATGAAGAGCCACACCGGGTTGATAGCCATCCGGTACGAAACCCCGAAAATAGCCCCTGCCAGGCCGCCCATTCCGGCCATGTGCGCACTGATTTTCCAGCGCATATTGATAATCGTGATTAAAAAAATGGAAATTGCCGACCCGATTCCCATGGCCACGATAAACAGGGGGAACTGCATGGTGCGCCACATGAACAAGGCCCAGAAAACATAGGCCATGAACGAGAAAAGGTAAGGCATGGTCCGTTCCTCGCGGCGCGAAATGAAAACGTCATGCACCTCGCCCCGCCGCATGAGTAGCAGCACCGGAATGGCCGGGAGCAACCCCGTAAACACGAAAGTGCCGATAACAGCCACCCACCGCCACAATGCAGGCAGCAACCCGAACACATCCATGTTCATCAGCAACGCCATGCCGTAGGTAGGCATCAGCAAGGGTTGGAAGATAACGGTTATTATTTTATATAGGTTTTTCATTGCTTTTTTAGTAAACGGGTAAACAATTCATAATATGCCAATTATCATATTTCCTTCCTCATTCTTGCCACCGGTATGTTCAGTTGCTCGCGGTATTTGGCCACGGTGCGGCGGGCAATCAGGTATCCTTTTGTTTTCAGGATTTCAACCAGTGCCTCGTCGTTAACTGGTTTGCGTTTGTCTTCGTTGTCAATCACATCCTGCAATATTTTTTTTATCTCGCGGGTCGACACTTCTTCGCCCGAATCGTTGGTCAACGATTCGGAAAAGAAATACTTCACCGGGAATACACCGAATTCTGTTTGTATGTATTTGCTGTTGCTCACCCGCGAAATGGTCGAAATGTCGTAACCTGTAATGTCGGCAATGTCCTTCAGTATCATGGGTTTCAGGAATGTGTCGTCGCCCTCGATAAAGAATTCTTTCTGGAAATTCACAATAGCTGTCATCGTGGCAAGCAAGGTTTGTTGCCTTTGCTTGATGGCATCGATAAACCAACGTGCCGAATCGATTTTTTGTTTCACGAACATGACCGCATCTTTCATTTCGCGGCTCTGGTTTTGCTTGTTGCCCGCATAGTCCTGGAACATTTCGTTGTAGGTGCTGTTCACCCTTAGCTCCGGTATGTTGCTGTTGTTCAGCATTACTGTCAGCTGGCCTTCATCGTTTTCGAGGATAAAATCCGGAACTATGGTGGTCATCGATTTTTCGAGGATATTGCCGCCCCAGGCATTCCCGGGCTTGGGGTTGAGGTGGGTGATTTCGGACATCACCTTTTTAAGCATATCGTCGTTTATATTCAACCCTTTTTGGATTTTGTCATAATGTTTCTTCGAGAATTCATCGAAATACCCCGAAACCAACCTTTCGGCCAATTTCACGGGTATAGTCTGCTCTTTCCGTTCAAGTTGCAGCCTGAGGCATTCTTGCAAGGAAGAAGCTCCAACCCCCGCCGGGTCCAGTTGTTGAACAAGCTTGATGACATGGTACATTTCGTCATCGGTGGTATTTATGCCCGCCTGGAAAACAATATCGTCCACCATGGCTTCGGGAGTCCTTCGAAGGTAACCTTCGTCGTCAATGTTCCCAATGGCATATTCTATCAGCATACGGTCCTTTTCCGAAAGCTGGAGCAATCCCACCTGGTCAATCAGGAATTCGTGGAAAGTCATGCCCGCCGAAAACGGGATGTCTTCGCGCTTATCGTCTTTCGAGCTATTGTTCGCCACCAGTTTGTAATCGGGGATGTCGTCGTCGGCCATGTATTCGTCCAGGTCGAAATCCTCGTTGTTACCGCCATCATCCATGTTCAGCTCATCCAGTTCATCAGCTTCCTTGTCCGTTTCGGCGCCTTCCTCCAGGGCCGGGTTTTCTTCCAGTTCCTGGCGGATACGCTCCTCCAGCTCAAGGGTAGGTACTTCGAGCATTTTTATCACCTGGATCTGTGCCGGCGATAATTTTTGTTGTAGCTTCTGTTGTAACTGTTGTTTTAGCATAAAACTGAAATCGATTCAACTGCAAAGATAGCTTTTTTTCAGAAGATAATAAAAAACGGGTTGCCGGGCTTTCGTGTCTTATATTAGGTTCGGGGGGATGCCAACCCAACCATGTTTTTTTAGAATGCCGTTGTGGACCGTGGCTTCCAACACCTGAACCACCGTTTGCCATGCCAGTAATTTTAAACTTTCCCCTTGCCTGTTATTAAGAATAAAAACAGTAGTTTTGTATCACGTTTCAACTATCTAAATCCCCTCTATGTTTAAGCAAAGGAGTGAGGGTTAGGGCTAAAAAATGATTGACCAAGCCACCATAGACCGCATAACCGATGCCGCGCAAATCCAGGACGTGGTGGGCGACTTCGTGACCCTGAAAAAACGGGGGGTGAACCTCCTCGGCCTGTGCCCGTTCCATGGCGAAAAAACCCCTTCTTTTACCGTTTCACCCGCCAAGGGGATTTTCAAATGCTTCGGTTGCGGCAAGGGCGGCAACTCGGTGCATTTCATCATGGAGCATGAGCAGATCTCGTACTACGAAGCGCTGAAATACCTGGCCCGCAAGTACCACATCGAAGTGCAGGAACGCGAACTTTCGCCCGAGGAAATGGCCGTGCGCAACGACCGCGAGAGCATGTTCCTGGTCAACGACTTTGCCCAAAAACATTTTACCCAGACACTCCACCACCATATCGACGGCAAGTCCATCGGGTTGGCATATTTCCACGAACGGGGCTTCCGCGACGATATCATCCGGAAATTCCAGCTCGGCTACAGCCTCGACCAGCGCGATGCATTCACGCAGGCTGCCATCAAAGCCGGCTACAACAAGGAATACCTGGTGAAAACCGGGCTGACGCTCGAAAACGAAAGTGGGTACCTTTCGGACCGTTTCCGGGGGCGTGTCATGTTCCCCGTCCACACGCTTTCGGGCAAGGTGGTGGCTTTCGGAGGCCGTATCCTGAAAAAGGACGACAAGATGGCGAAGTACGTCAACTCGCCCGAGTCGGAAATTTACCACAAAAGCACGGAACTTTACGGCATTTACTTTGCCAAGCAGGCCATTGTGAGGCAGGACCGTTGCTTTCTGGTCGAGGGTTATACCGATGTGATCTCGATGCACCAGAGTGGGATTGAAAATGTGGTGGCTTCTTCCGGGACATCGCTCACGCCGGGGCAAATCAGGCTTATCCACCGTTTCACCGAAAACGTGACCGTGATTTACGACGGCGATGCAGCCGGTATCAAGGCTTCAATCCGCGGTATCGATTTATTGCTTGAGGAGGGGCTGAATATAAAAGTCTTGCTGCTCCCCGATGGCGACGACCCGGACTCTTTTGCCCGGAAAAACAATGCTTCGGATTTTATACAGTTCGTTGAGAAAAATGCCTCGGACTTTATCCGTTTCAAGACCAACCTGTTGTTGGCCGATGCGGGGAACGACCCCGTGAAGCGCGCGGGGCTGGTTCTGGACATTGTCCGCAGCATTGCCATTATCCCCAATGCAGCCATCCGCAGCGAGTACGTGAAGGATTGCAGCAACCTGCTGAACGTGGACGAAGCGATGCTTTATTACGAGATAAACAAGCTCAAAACCAACGACCTCGAGAAAAACGCCACACGCCGCCAGCCCGACCCTGCCGCCCCAACCGAACCCCAGCCCGAGGAGTCGATACGGAAAGCTGCCACGGGCACGAAGTTTGAGGACCAGGAACGGAATATCCTCCAGGTGCTGGTCCGCCACGGCGACAAAACGCTCTTTTACGAGGATGCGGGGCAACAGCACCCGGTGAGTGTGGGCACCTACATTCTGGAGGAACTGGAGAAGGATACACTGGTTTTCAACAATCCGCTTCATTCGCTTATGATTGAGGAATACAAAGGTAACTTCCGGAATGAAGGTTTTGCCGTGGAGCGTTTTTTTATCCATCACCCCAATCCCGAAATCAGCAAGATTGCCGCCGACCTCATAGCCGAGAAATACACCTTGAGCCGCATCCATTCCAAGATTAAAAAAGTTGAAACCGATGAACAACGCTTGCTGGAACTGGTTCCACGCATAGTTTTTGAATTTAAGAACAGCGTGATCCTGGAAATGATAAAACAAAAACTGTTGGAAATGAAAATCGCCAACGAGAATAAGAACAACCTGCTTGTAGACCAAATCATGCAGGAAATGGTGGCGCTCGAAACGGTGAAGAAACAACTCTCTAAAACACTGGGGGAGAGGATAATCATTAAATTGTAATTCCAACTTTTCCAAAGTTTAGAACTTTGGAAAAGTTATATACAAAAGGCCTTATGATACTTTTCAATCAAATAATATTCGGGCCGGTGCGCAGCCGGCGCCTGGGGGTTTCGCTGGGCATAAACTTGTTGCCCGTTGATGCCAAAATCTGCACGTTCGACTGCATTTACTGCGAATGCGGCTTCAATACTACTATTGGCGAAACGCCTATTCCCACAAGGGGGAATGTGCGTGAGGCATTGGAAATTAAACTAAAGGAAATGGTTTCGGCCAACGAAATACCCGATGTGATTACTTTTGCCGGGAATGGCGAACCTACTATTCATCCCGATTTTGAAGCCATTATTGACGACACGCTGGCCTTGCGCAACCAATATTGCCCCACGGCCAAGGTGAGTGTCCTTTCGAACTCCACCCGCATACACAAAGAGCCGGTTGTCAGGGCATTGAACAAGGTCGATAATAATATCCTGAAGTTTGACACTGCCATTGAACGCACCCTGCAATTGCTCGACCGGCCGCAAGGGAAATATGTCACGGTACAATGGATAATCGAGAACCTGAAACGCTTCGAAGGCCGCCTCATTATCCAGACCATGTTCCTGCGGGGCGAATTCCGTGGCGAAAAAGTCGACAATACCACCGACGAAGAAGTTTCAGCCTGGCTGGCGGCACTCGAAGAAATCCACCCGCAGGAAGTGATGATTTACTCGCTCGACCGCGAAGCGCCCACACAAACTATTGAAAAAGTCCCGGTGGAAGAACTCAACCGCATTGCCGAGAAAGTAAAGGCCCGGGGATTGAAGGTTTCCGTGGCAGGGTGATATCTTGACTGTTTTTATCAAAACAAGTTTTGTTGCATGAATAAATTAATAAATTCAATTAGACTTGCAAGCGAAGTGAAAAGTCTATTTCTTCGGCAAGTTGCTGCCTCAATGGATATTGGTCGGGCTATTATAAGCGGATTTGAAAGGGGAGAAAGAGAACCTGTAAAAGGACAAGTTGAGGGATTTGCTTGTTTCTGCAATTTATATGGAAACCAACCTGTTACATTATGGCTAAGCAATAAATTAGCTTCATATGTTCTTTACGAAGAAAACGGAGAAGAAGCTTTAAAAATAGCTGAAGAAAAAGTCAAATGCCTAAAAACGAAGCAATATGGAAAATAAAATTAAAGTCGTAGAATTATTTGCCGGTGTTGGTGGATTTAGGCTTGGCCTTGAGGGCTGGAATAAAAAATCAGCTTCATCTGGTTATCGTGAGAACCTTGAATCATCGTATGAAGTGGTTTGGAGTAATCAGTTTGAGCCATCAACTAAGGTCCAACACGCTTCCATGGTTTACGAAAAACGTTGGGGAAAGAAAATGCATAGCAATCAAGACATTGCGACAGTTGATGTTTCTTCTATTCCAGACCATGATTTATTAGTTGGCGGATTTCCATGTCAAGATTATTCAGTTGCTACAACACTAAAAAACTCTAAGGGACTTATTGGGAAAAAAGGAGTTTTGTGGTGGTCTATTCATAAGATTCTGACTGGAAAGGAAGTGAAACCAAAATATCTTTTTCTTGAAAATGTTGATCGGCTTTTAATATCTCCTTCAGGACAGCGTGGAAGAGATTTTGCAATTATATTGAAGAGTTTGAACGACTTAGGTTATGTTGTGGAATGGCGAGTTATCAATGCCGCCGAATATGGTATGCCACAACGAAGAAAAAGGATTTATATTCTTGCTTATCATTGTCAGACTGATATTTACAATGAGATAAAAGAAACAACACCAAATGAATGGATTCTCGAAGAGGGAACACTTGCAACAGCATTTCCTGTAACCTCGGACGAAGTTTTGTTTCCAACTGAGTTTAAACTGAAAGGTGATATAGTTGAAATATCGGAAAGTTTCAATAAAAAAGGAACTCAGGGTATGTTTGAAAACACTGGGATTATGATTAATGGAGTCGTAACAACAGTAAAAACGAAACCAAAACATGAAGGTAAATTTGTTGTCATGGAAGATATAATTCAGAATGGCGAAGTTACTGATGATTTCTATATCAACGAGAAAGATTTAGATAAATGGCTCTATTTGAAAGGTGCGAAAAAGGAAATGCGCAAGAATGCGCAAGGCTTTGAATATAACTACAGCGAGGGTAGAATGATATTTCCAGATCCGCTGGATAAACCATCACGAACAATTATAACAGGCGAAGGCGGTGCATCTCCCTCGAGATTTAAACACGTTATTAAAGCCCCAAAAGGTTACAGGAGACTTTCGCCTGTTGAATTAGAGAGATTAAATATGTTTCCTGATGACCATACAAAATACGATGGTATCTCAAATACAAAACGAGCATTCTTCATGGGAAATGCATTAGTAGTTGGGGTTATTGAGAAAGTTGGAATCGCATTAAAACAAAAAATTGAATATGAGCTTACCTTACAATCTAAATGACAAACAATCTATAATTAATTATGCTAAATCTCTTAAGGACAAAACATTAAGGGAGGTATGTGAAAAAGAAATCCTAGAACATAAATATTCGGGGAAAGGCAACTTCGGTCAAGTTCTTGAGAAGTATTACTTTCATTATGAACCAAATTCAGTTTCTGAACCTGATTTTGCAATTGCTGGACTTGAACTGAAATCCACCCCTTTAAAACAATTAAGTAACAATGATTATCGTTCGAAAGAACGTCTAGTTTTAAATATCATAAACTACCTTGAAGTCGTAAATCAAGACTTTGAAACAAGTTCGTTTTACAAGAAGAATGCAAATATTCTTCTTGTGTTTTATTTACACCAAGCAGGTCGCGACATCCTTGACTATTTGATAAAGCTGGTTGACGAATGGAGTTTCCCAAGCGCTGATTTGGAGGTTATCCGAAAAGACTGGGAATTCATAAAGGCAAAAATTGCAGAGGGAAAAGCTCACGAACTTTCGGAAGGCGACACTTTTTATTTAGGTGCTTGCACAAAAGGGGCAAATGCGGGTTGTGCCAGGAAACAACCATTTAGCGACATTCCTGCGAAACAAAGAGCTTATTCATTTAAGCAAGGTTATGTAAATCATATAATTGCATCGATTGCAAATGAACCAACAGGCAATTATGGAAAACTAATTAAATCAACTGAAATTGCTAAAAAGCAAACAATCGAAGAAATTGTCATTTCTAAATTCAAACCTTATTACGGCAAAACAGTTCAACAAATACTGAAAAAGACAAAAACTGAAATAAATACCAAAGCGAAAAGCTTTTATGCAAATCTGACAAACGTAATTCTAGGAATTGAGCTTGACAAAAATATTGAGGAGTTTGAAAAGGCTGAAATTACAGTAAAAACCGTAAGACTCAAAGAAAACAATTTACCAAAAGAAGACCTTTCGTTTTCAAACTTTAAATATGAAGAAATTGTAAACGAAGACTGGGAGTATTCGGATTTCAGAAATGTTCTGGAACACAAGTTTTTATTCGTTTTTTATCAATTCGAAAACGAAGAACTTGTATTACGGAAAGTCAAGTTTTGGAATATGCCTTACGCTGATATTCAGGAAGTTGAGAAAGTTTGGGCGAAAACAAAGGAAATTGTAGCGAAAGGAAATATCGTTAATAACATAGTAAACGGAACCCGGTACACAAATTTCCCTGACAAAACATTTAATTCAGTTTCCCATGTAAGGCCGCATGCAAAAAATGCGTTGGACACTTATTCTTTGCCAACAAAAGACAAACTGACAGGAGCGACAAAATACACAAAACATTGCTTTTGGCTGAACAATATTTATGTTAGAGACGAGATTTATTTAAAGCAATAGGCTGAAAACCAAGTTGCAATTTCTAGATATAGAAATTCAGCATCCATATGAAAATCCTCCTTTGTCCCCTAAACTGGGGCCTCGGGCATGCCACACGCTGTGTCCCGTTGATTCAAAACCTGTTGGCCGAAGGCCACGAAGTGGTTCTGGTTGCCGATGGTTACCCGTTGAAGTTCCTGAAAAACCAGTTTCCCATGCTTCGTACCATGGAATTCCCTTCCTACCCTGTGGATTATGCTGCCGGGAAATCGCAGGTCGGAGCCATGTTGCGCAACCTGCCCGGAATCGTGGCGGGAATCATCCGGGAACATTGCTGGTTGGGGGACTTGCTTCGTAAGGAACACTTCGACCGTGTCATTTCCGACAACCGTTTCGGGATGTGGAACAAGCGGGTGAATTCGGTGTATATAACCCACCAGTTGATGGTTAAAATGCCCCGCGGCCTCCGGTTCCTCGAAGCTTTCGTGCATTTCCTCCACCTGAAAATCATTTCGAACTACGATGAATGCTGGATTCCCGACCGGAAGGAAAACGGTTTGTCGGGCGATTTGTCCCACCAATACCCCCTGCCTCCGAATGCCCGGTTCATAGGCACGCTTTCGCGCTTCCAGGGATTGGATGGTGTTGTCCCGGCCGATGATTATGAAATTGTTGCCGTGCTGTCCGGCATCGAATCCCAACGGAAAATTCTTGAGGAAATATTAATATCAAAATACAAGGGGAAACACCAGAAAGTGCTGATTGTATGTGGACATCCCGATGATGAAACAAGACGGTTGAAAATAAAGAATCTAACCCTGGTTTCCCACCTTGCCGACCGTGAATTGGCTTCGCACCTGTTTGGCGCCCGGAAAATCATTGCCCGGTCGGGTTATTCCACCATCATGGATTTGGAGTCGCTCGGCTGCCTGCACAAAGCCGAACTTATCCCCACACCCGGGCAAACAGAACAGGAATACCTGGCAGAAATTCATAAGGGTTACAAGGAAATGGTTACGGGCTTGTCTCGCATCCCCACATCGCCACCTCAACAAAACCTCCTCACATCGGCAAAAGTCCGTTTCACACCGCGTTTGTAGTGCACCTTCGAGTAGCCGAAAATAACCATCAGGCCTTCGCGCGAAGGATATTTCACACCCCACCTTTCGCGGAACCTGCGCGCTTTCTTGCCATGCTGGATAAATGGGTGTATCCCGCCAAGCATGCAGCTGCCCAGCCCGAGCGATTCGCCGGCAATCATGGCATAGGTGGCAGCAATAATCGGGTCGGCAGGGTCGGAGTAGGGCGAACCGTAAAAATACATGGCCAGGGGGGCGTCGTAGGTTATCCAGTTATTCCCGCTTTTCATGTCTTCCACATACACATTGAATAGCGGCCCGACAAACTTGTGCATCATTTCGTCGTTGGCTTTTCCCCAGAACGGGCGCATAAGTGCCAGGAACCAGTTGGAAGCCATCCAGCGGATACTTTCCAGGTAGTTGGAAAATTCTTCCGTGAAACGGCGCACCTGCGGTTGGTTTTCGAGCACCACCACATGCACGTCGGAGGGTGGAATGCCCATTGGCGCGGTTTGCGCAGCTTCGAGTATCTGGTTTATTTTCTCCTGTTCAACCGGCCTGTCGTCAAACTCGCGGATACTCCGCCGGCGTTGCAGCATGGCCAGCAGGCTGTCATAACCGGGGACTGATTCCTTCGATGGTAGCTTGAAAAGTTCCAGGGGTGACAACGAACGGCCCTCGATGGCGATTACATTCGATGGGCAAATCATCATGCAATGCCCGCAACCTACACAACCAAATGCGGGCGTGTTGGTTTTTGCAACTTTCCCATCGATAATTCTAAAATTGAAATCCTTGCAGACTGAAACGCATGCGCCGCAGCCATTGCAGTTTTTGTCATCAATACGGATGATTGATTCTTCCTTGGCTCGTGTTGTTGGGATAGCCATCGTGTTAAGGGTTTTAATTGATTGAGGGATAAAGTATGCCAGCTTGTTTCCAGATGAACTTGAGTGGAGGCTTGGTAAGTCTCTTTTTTGACAGAGATATTACAAGTTGCAAAGTTAGGAATTAAAGTTCACACTAAAAAAATCCCAAAGAAAAAGCCGTTAAGGAAAATCCCATGCAGGGATATTCCTTAACGGCTTTGCGTTAACAAACAATCAAATCTTTATCTTTTCCTTACCTTCTGCCCGAGCCTCTGCCGTTATTGTCCGAATTGCCGTTGTTCCGGGGACTTTCGGCCTTCCGTTGTTCGTTGCGCGAGGGGGCTTGGTTTGCCCTGGGAGCTGTTTGCCTCTGCGGCCTTTCGCGGCCTACTTCCGGCCTGCGGTCGTTCCCCGACGGGCGGGGTTGCGATACTGCTGGGCTTTGGGACTGGCGGTTTTCGGTACGTGGTTGCATGCGTGGTGAATTTTCATAACGGTTGTTGAAACTCCGGCCGCGGTCTGGTTCCTGGTTGTTCCGTGGTTGGTTCATTTCATGTTGCCTTCCGTTGCCTTCGTACCGCCCCGGATTTGAATTTGTCGAGTTACCCCGGTTGCGGTAAACATCGGGAATGTCGCGGCTTGAACCGCCCCGGCGGCTGTTATCGTAGTCCTGGTAGGTCGATGGACGGGATGCGCCCCTCTTCGAATCGTATTCGAATTTGTTTTTGATATTTTCGTTCCTGCGCCCGAATCCGCGTTCGGGGTGGCGGGTCCCGTAGTCGTTGCGCCTGCTCGGGAAATACGACCTGTAGGCGTTTTCATTCCTTACCCTTTCGGTGTAGTAATACCGGTGGTCGCGGTTGATATGGTGCCTGATATTCGACAGGTAGATGTTTACTTCGAACGGGTGGCGGTAGTGGTAGTGGCGGGGGTAATATCCCCAGTAATAGGGTGAATACCAGGTGTGGTAATGCCTACCCCAGAAGAACGAATAGATAGGGGGGGTGTAAACGTAAACCGGTTCGATAATGTAGTTGCTCCCGTAGATATACGAGTCGCCAATTACCTGGGTATAAGTTTTCCCGTATCTTTTCGAAACTACAATGGTGGCAACATCCTGGTAAATGTCCTTGTCGAGTACAGCCTGGATAACAACGATGTGCGAGTTGTCTTCGTACGACTCGATAACCCGCAGGTAATCAACTTCCCCGTCGTCGTTCAGGTCGAGGTTTGTAATTGCCCTGTCGTATTCGTTCAGTTTCCTTTCAAAATCTTCGAGGTCGCGTGATTCTCCAAAAGTGGAAGCCACAGCCTGTAAATCGAGGTTGTTGCTGATGTCATTGCTCTGGGCTTCGACTGTAATGGTCCGTTGTGCCGTGCAAAAGGTGGTCGTGAGCATTAAAACCACCAACAGGCCTGCTACTTTTGTTTTCATAATAATAAATATTAAGCTGTGGATAATGAGTGGAATATCTGTATAGGGAAAAGTCTTTCTTTTTCGTTGAAATCCGTTATTCAATTACTATGCCAGAAAAATCCGGACCCGAAGGGTTTTTGCTGTAATATTCAGATAACCAGCGAAATAAATTTGTGATTCCAGGCAGATGGAATGGATATCCTTGCGCAACCGCCATTACTTAACACCGGTTTTTATCATCGAATTGATTATCTTTGCAGCCATAATCTGTTCCATATGAATTCGTTGGATTTGTTTTTGTTCCTGCCTGTAGCTGCCGGGTTTGTTTTTGGCCTGTTCAAAGGGCTTGTAAAGGAACTCACATCGCTTGCCGCTATCGTGCTGGGAATATTCGGGGCAAAGTTAACCGCGCCTTTTGTTTCGGGTTTGCTTGTTGCTGCAACCGGTATGTCGAAAACCCTTTCCATGCCTGTAGCTTATTTCATTTCTTTTGTGGCCATAGGTGTGGGGCTGTTGATGCTGTCGCGCGCACTGGATAAATTGATGCAGTCCATGGCATTGGGTGGACTTAATAAATTCATGGGGGCTGTGGTTGGAGCACTGAAATATGCGCTGGTTATCAGTGTAATGCTGAATATTTTTAATGTATTTGATAAAAAGTTCTCTATCCTGGGCGAAGAAAAGAAAAACGAGTCGGTTTGCTACGGGCCGTTGATGAAGTTGGGACCTGCACTTTGGGACGAGACAAAAAACTTACGTTCGTCGCAACAATGAAAAAACGGGTGAAAATAACCGGATCCGATGAATTGCCCTTCGGCGAAGCCACGGGCTTGCTGGGTAATTACTCGAAATACCAACTCGAATGTGGCTGCGATGAGGCTGGCCGTGGTTGCCTGGCCGGGCCTGTAGTGGCTGCCGCTGTTATTCTGCCTGCCGGTTTTTGCTGCCCGGTGCTCAACGACTCGAAGCAGCTGACCGAAAAAGAACGCGATGAACTTCGCCCGCTAATCGAAAGCCAGGCCCTGGCATGGGCTGTTGCCACGGTCGACAACCGCGAGATTGATGAAATAAACATCCTGAACGCCTCCATTTTAGCCATGCACCGTGCCATCGATAGCCTCAGCATTCGTCCCGAATTTATCATAGTGGATGGCAACAAGTTCAAGCCTTACCACGATATCCACCACCAAACCATTGTCCAGGGCGATAGCAAATACCTGTCCATTGCGGCCGCTTCGGTATTGGCCAAAACGCACCGCGACGAAATGATGCTGAAGCTTCACCACGAATTCCCCCATTATGACTGGCTGAACAACAAGGCTTATCCAACCCCCAAGCACCGGTCGGGAATCCGGAAGCATGGCGTTACGCCTTACCACCGCATGAGTTACGATTTGCTTGGGGAGAGAAAGGAAATGGCGCGGCTCGAAAAGGGATTAAGGAATGCCGGCTATGCTGACGATATTTTCCTGCCCGAACAATAGCAGCTGAATCAGAACGGGTAACCAATGGCGATATGGAATGCCATGTCGTCGAAGCCCGGTTGTATACGCCATTGTTCGCGCCTCGGCAATACCGGGTTGAACAATTTAAGTCCCAAATCGAAACGGAGCATGAAGTACGAGAAGTCGAGGCGTGTTCCAAGCCCGTATGCAATGGCAATTTGTTTGAAGAATGAATCCAGCCTGAATTCACCGCCCGGTTGCGTGGAGTACGGTTTTATAGTCCAGATATTACCCGCATCGAGGAAAAATGCTCCTTCGACCACCCAGAATAATTTGGTGCGGTATTCCATGTTTAAATCCAGCTTGATATCGCCCACCTGGTTGTAATCCCTGGTCCGTATCGATATGGAGTCGGGTGTGGAATATACACCTGGCCCCAGCCGGCTTTCGCTCCATCCGCGCACACTGTTTGCACCTCCGCTGTAAAACCGCCTTTCGTAGGGTATAATGTCGGCATTCCCGTAAGGAACCCCGACACCTACTCCCAAATGGTATACGAACCGGTTTTCGTTGTTGAAAATCTGATGGTGCGTAACATTGTATTCGCCTTTCACATATTGGGAATAACGGATGTTGAAAAGTTTGTACGACCCGGTTGAGTCGGGTGTGGAATTAAAAATACGGCTCAGTGCCGACAATGTGTTCCCGGCGGTTTCGATGCTGTAGCGCATGGTCGAGAAATTGCGCAGGGGCTTGCCCGGGTCAAAATCGGTGTACGAGCCTGAATAACCCGTGCGCATGATAAAATGGTTCTCGTAATTGTACTTGTTGAAAAGCCCGGTCCGGAGGTAGTTCTGGTTGAAGCGCGGGTCGACGTTGAAAGTGACATAACTCAGGTCGAACAACTCGACGTTGTGCAGGTACCGGCCGCGGTTCCACGAATACTTGATCCCGGCGCCAATGTTGGTTGAAGTAAATTCCAGCGGGCGGATTTGGTAACTCAGGGCGCTGGTAAACTCCGTGTTGGCATGGATGTTCCGTTTGAAATCATAGCTGGCGAAAGGGAATAAAAAATGGGGAAACTTCAACCCCAGGTTGGCGCCAATTTCTTTTGCCCACACCTGGTCCTGCTTTTCAAACGACCAGCGCCCCTGCATGGATAATGTTTCGGCGCCCTTGAACAGGTTCCGGTCGATATAGTTTCCTTTCAACGCGGCTCCCCAGTAGCCTTGCGTGTAAGTCCCTTCCAATTCGGTCGACACGGAGAGCGTTTTGGCCGGCGTAATCACCACGTAGCAATCGAGCAGGGTGTCGGCGGTTTCCTTGAACGAAATATTCACGTACTTCACGGGCCCGAGCGAATTCAACCCCGAATAAGTGCGTTCCACAGCCCGGTCGCTGTACAGCGAGTTCGGGTTGATAAAGGTGTTCTGCACCAGTGCATCCAGTTTCAGAATCCGTTTGCGGGGTGTGACGAGTATGAAATCGCGGAAACTGACAGTGTCGAGCTGCGACTTGTTTTCAATGTCCGAAAGCAGGTTGTCGTTGGTATTGGTGTAGAAAATGACTTTCCGGATCGTGTATTTCTTGAATAAAACTTTCTCTACAGAGTCAGAGTACTGCACCAGGTTGTTGTGCAGTTCAAGTACAAGGTCTATCTGGTGTGAATTGGCCAGGCTATCGGCCGTGTAGCTCAAAAAATCCTTGTTGAAATTGTAATAGCCAAGCTGCCTCAAGCGGGAGGTAATGCGTTCGCGTTCGGAATTCAGCACATCCACGTCGAACAACATGCCCGGGTGGACAAGCGACTTGGATGTGTCGGCGGCTATTTCGTATAATATCCTGTTTCTTAGGTTGATGCTGTAGTCGTGAAGGCGGTAAGGCTTGCGTGCGTTCACTATATAGTCAACTTTCGCTTTTTTGTCCTTCAATTCCACGTTGTTTGTCACCAGGGCATTGATATAGCCCTTGTTGCCAAGTTGTTGCTGGAGTTGCTGGGTCGAAAGCACGGTGAGCGAAGGGTTGTAAATGACCGGCGGGTCGCCGATTTTCTGGAAAGTTTTGTGCAGGACACGTTTCATCCAATTGGAGGTGTCTTTGGGCGCCAGGTTGTAAACCCCCAGCTGCATGCGCACTTTCCCGAACATCCCGGCATTGGGGGTTTGCCTGAGGTAATCCCATAGTTCCGACTTGTTGATATCCTTGTTGTCGGTCCGGATACTTACCTTGTCGAGCAGGTATTCACCATCGGGAACATATTTTGTGCTGCTGCAGGCTGCAAAGAACAGGGCAACAAATATCAACAAACCAAAAAAATGAAATTTCATGAGCCGGCAACAAAAATGGTTCAATTTTTCTGCAAATATAGGTTTTTTATCGTTTTCTTTGTTAGCTTTGCTTCCGTTTGTTATAAAACAATAGCATTCGGGTAACCAAAGAAATAATCCCCGGAACAAACACCATGACAAAAATTATTCCTTTCTATAAACGTTTTTCATGTTATCTAAAAGTAAAATAAAACTCATCACTTCCCTGTCGCAGAAAAAATTCCGTGACGAAGCGGGCTTGTTTGTTGCTGAAGGAACAAAACTGGTGATGGATTTGGCTCCGGATTTCCGTTGCCGGATGCTGGTGGCCACTCCACAATGGCTCGGCGAACACGGCATGGTTCCATGCGAGGATTTGGAAGAAACTTCGGAAGCGGATATCAGGCGCGTTTCGAACCAAAAAACGCCACAGGGAGTTTTGGCCTTGTTTCAAAAACCGGATTATTCGTGGGATGCGGATGTTTTGGAAAATAAATTGAGCCTGGCCTTGGATGGGGTGCAGGATCCCGGGAACCTCGGCACCGTTATCCGTGTGGCCGACTGGTTTGGCATCGGAGATATATTCTGTTCCGGCAATTCGGCCGATGCCTTTGGCCCCAAGACGGTACAGGCAACCATGGGTGCTTTGGCAAGGGTAAGGGTCCATACTGTGGACTTGGCTGGCTTCCTGGGCGGATGCAAGGATAGAACGCCGGTTTACGGCACTTTCATGGATGGGGAATCCATTTATTCGAAAAAACTTTCGGCCAGCGGCATCATTGTAATGGGGAACGAGGGAAACGGCATTTCGCCGGGCATTGAAAAGCTGGTCGGCCACCGGGTACTCGTTCCGAACTTTCCGCAGGGGCAACCTACTTCCGAGTCGCTGAACGTGGGGGTGGCAACGGCGCTGGTCTGTGCCGAATTCAGGAGGAGGGAAATTATAGGGTGAATGTGACCGCCTTTACACAAAATATTATTTAAGATGGAGCAACCACTGGTCGACAAGCTATACCAACTCGAAAAGTTTCCCGGTAAAGGGGGCTGGACGTATGCCGTAATCCCCGAAGTGCTGCCGGACAAGCATGCGCATTTTGGCTGGGTGCGGGTGAAGGGAAGCATCGACAGCCACCAGTTCAGGAATTACCATTTAATGCCTATGGGCAATGGTTCGCTTTTCCTTCCGGTTAAGGCTGCAGTCCGGAAGGCAATTGGCAAACAGGCAGGCGACCAGGTGCATGTGGTCTTGTATGCCGACAATGCCCCTACTGAAATCCCCGAAGAACTCCGGCTTTGCCTGGATAGCGAACCCGGGTTGTACAAAGCCTTTTTGGGTTACCCTGATGGCGAGCAAAAAGCGTGTATCGAGTGGATTTACTCTGCCAGGACCGAAGAAACAAAAGTTGAACGGATAGCCCGGACCATGGACAAGCTTGCAGGGCGCCAGCGTTTGCAAGGATAAAGGGACCTGCCTACTACAGGCAAGTCCCTTTATCCTTAGTATAAGTAGTAGAAAGAAAAATGTTTTCATTTTCACTCCGCTCGCGCCGATTTGTAATCGGTGTGTTGTTCGTAGGAACAATAAATATTTGCTTTTCAAAAGCAACGCACAAGTTACAAACTTGCGCGAGTGAGGCACGTTTTGCTTATTCCATTCCGCCGCTTTCCATGTTCATGTCCATGTTTTCGGTTTTCTTCTTCTGGTCCTGCTTCGGTTTCGAATTCCCGAAATTGTACGTTGCCGTTAGCCCGATTAACCGCCCATGGAATAAGTTTTCGGATCTCTGGTAGAAGCCGGCACCCGAAGTGATGGTTGTTTTTTTCTGGCTGTCCAGCAAGTCGCGCACCATGAGGTTGAGGCTCAGTTTGCGGTTTAAAAACGTTTGCCGCAAGCCCAGGTCGATGGAATATTCTGCCGTTTCCTTGCCTTGTGCAATCAGATGCGGGGACGAATAGTTGCCGGTGATTTGCGCAGCAGTGCTTTTGCCCAGGATCAGGTTTGCCATGATCTTCCCATCCCAGCTAAACATATCCTGTTCGGGTGTTATCGTCACCAAGCTGGTGTTGTACAGGCTTGTATACGATCCTGCATGCATCCTGTTGTAATGTGCATTCAGCGAGGTAGTTAGGTTGATGACTTTCATGAACTTATTTTTTGCCACCAACTCAAGGCCGGAGTTATTCGATTTGGTCACGTTCATGGTGGTGTTTTCGAGTACCCCATTGTTAACGAACCTCACATTCTGCATCACATCGTCGGTGAATTGGTAAAATACCGATGCCGATAGCGAATGGTTTTCCCACGACTTCAGGTAGTTGAATTCGAGCGAAGAAGTCAATTCGGGCGAAAGGTCGGGATTCCCGAACGAGATATTGGTGGAGTCGGAATAGTTGCGGAACGGGTTGATTTCGCGTCCCCGTGGGCGGTTGATCCGCCGTGTGAAGTTCAGCTGCAATTCGTTGTTTTTTGGCAGCGTGTAGGTCATATAGAAGCTTGGGAACAGTTGCAGGCGTGGCTTGTAGTTGCTACGGTCGGTTTGGAGTGACGAGAGCGAATTGTAGTAGGTGTTATCCCAGCTCCTCACCATGTACTCTGCCCTTAACCCGCCCTGCACGCTGAATTTGTCGATGCGCGTACCATAGGTGGCATAGGCGGCATGGATTTGTTCGTTGTAGTTGAAGGCATTGAAATAAGCCGTGTCGATTCTTGATGGGCTGGCCATAGCATTGTCGTGTCCCGACGATGGACTTTCCCTGCGCTGGATAGTGCTTTGCCAACCGGCTTCCAGTCGGGTGTTTGCCGAGAACTTTTTTGTGTAGTCGACCTTTAACTGGAGTTCATTGTTTTGCCCCGAAGTGGTTTGTGTAATATCCGAAGTCCTGGCGGCATTTTCGGTTTGAACATATGTCTCTGTGTTGGTCCTGTTGTGGTGCGAATACGACAAGCTCGAAACCAGGTTTGAACCCAGTTTGTCGATCTCGTATTTGTGGTCGAGGCTAATATTCATGCTGGGGCGGTTGCCCGAACCGGTGTTGTGCCTCGAATAATTCCTTTCAACGCCTGTAACCAGGTTTTTGGACGAATAGTTGATGTCATTCACCGAATACCCGCTGCCAAACATGCCAAAGCCCGACAGGCCGAGCGTGTGCTTGTCGTTGATGTGGTAGTCGATACCTGCCCGGCTGAAAAGGCCTTTGAACCCGCGCCCCATGTTGTAATCCTGGTCCAGCTGCGAAACGGTATCGGTACCGTTCAGTTCGTGCCGGTTGCCTTTGCCATCAAAGTTCATGGCACGTGTCCCGATGTTCAAATAAGCATCGATTTTACTGCTACTGTAGTTTATATTGGCACCGAGCGAGCCGCCGGGCTTTGCACCATCGGCATACAAGATGCCGGCCGAAAGGCTACCGTAGTATCCGGCTTTCCTGTTTTTCTTTAGCACCAGGTTAATGATTCCCGATGTGCCTTCGGGGTTGAACTTTGCCGAGGGGTTTGTCATGATTTCGACCTCCTGGATGCTTTCGGCCGGCATTTGCTGCAAGACCTGCGCGCGGTTGTCGGCAGTAAGGCCCGAAGGCTTCCCGTTAATCCACACTTCCACATTCGTGCTGTTCCGGAGGGACACGTTCCCTTCATTATCCACATTCACCGAAGGGATGTTTTGCAATACTTCGGTTGCCGACCCTCCTGCCGAGGCGATATTCTGGTCCACGCTGAACACTTTCTTGTCTACCTCGAAACGCATTTGGGTTCCCTGTCCAAGTATTTGCACTTCGGAAAGGTGCTTGGTTGATTCTGTAAGTTTGAGCGTGCCGGCATTCAGTTCTTTCCCGGCAACGAGAACCGGCAGGTTGAGGGTGTTGTAACCTACAAAGCTGACACGCAAGACATATTTGCCATCGGACACCGGCGGAATGGAAAAATTCCCGTTCCTATCGGTCGACACTCCTGCAAGCGGTGCTTCGTCATTCTGCTTGAAAATTGCAACAGTTGCAAAATCAAGCGGCTGGTTGGTGGCAGCATCCACAATCTTCCCTTTTATTTCTGAAGCAAAAAGTGGTGAGGCGAGCAAATACAATAATAAAATAGAAGCTATCTTTTTCATACTTAAAAACATTGTTGGTAAGTAAACACAAAGTTGCGGCGGCACGGGCGTTTGCCAAATAAAACGCATGTGTCCTTGCTTTTGTCTTTCATTCCTTTTTTGACCGAAACCATTTGACAGCTGGAAGCGCCGGAGGTTTAATCCCCTGCTTCCGCCAGCTAGTTAAGAAAAAACAAAAGGCGTTTAAAAAAACGCCTTTTGTTGAAAATCAGAAATTCGGGAGCAAGTATTTGTCGCGCGATTCCAGGATTTTGTCAATCCGGTTAACTTCAAGGAAAGTAGTTCCGAAACCTTCACCAAAACTGCCGCTGAGGTAGCTCACATAGTCTTCTTTCTGGAGGAACCCGTTTTTAATCAGTTTTTGCAGCCCGCTCATGAAATATTGTTGGGTGTTCCCTTTTTCGGTCTGGAACATGGGGAAAACGCCGTACGAAAGAGCCAGTTCGCGGGTGGAACGTTCGTGGTAGCAAATGGCCAGGATCGGGTTTGTACCGCGGTAAGCCGCCAGGTGGCGGGCTGTCTTACCACTGAAAGTATCGGTAATAATAGCTTTCGTGCCTATTTTCGTGCTTGCATCCACGGCTGCATTAGCCAGGAATGAAGTAATGTCGCTGGTGCTGATTGGAATTGGAATGTCGTTTTCGGCCAGTTTGGTTTTTTCGGCTTCCATGGCCACTTTTGCCATGGTGCGTACTGCTTCGACCGGGTATTTCCCGTAGGCCGTTTCACCGCTGAGCATCAAGGCATCGGTGCGGTAATAAATGGCATTGGCGATGTCGGTGATTTCGGCACGTGTGGGGCGTGGGTTTTTAATCATGGTATGCAGCATCTGGGTGGCCACAATCACGGGTTTTTGTGCCTGCACGCACTTGCGGATAAGCCTGCGCTGGATTCCCGGGATTTTTTCCTGCGGAACTTCTATGCCAAGGTCGCCACGGGCAATCATTACACCGTATGTGTGTTCCAGTATCTGGTCGATATTGTCAACACCTTCCTGGTTTTCGATTTTCGAGATGATTTTAATCGAGCTGTTGTGTTCGTCCAGGATTTTCTGGATGTCGAGCAAGTCCTGCTTGTTCCTTACAAACGAGTGGGCAATGAAGTCAAGGTCGCACTCAATCGCAAAAAGGATATTGGCTTTGTCCTTTTCGGTCAATGACGGGAGGTTGATACGCACGCCCGGCACGTTCACACTCTTGCGGCTTCCCAGCACGCCATCGTTCTGAACCACGCAGTGGAGGTATTCATCGTCTTTCGACACAACTTTCACGTGGATTTCTCCATCATCAAACAAAATATCGTCGTTTACATTCAGGTCGCGGACAAAGTACGGGTAATTCACCGCAATGCACTCGGGTGTCGAAATAATATCGGGTTTTCCCGTTACTTTTACCGTGTCGCCGGTGCGCAGCTGCATTTCATCATTTTCAACAACCGTGGTCCTTACTTCGGGGCCTTTGGTATCCATGAGTATGGCAATCTGGTTGCTCACAGCCCGGACGTTGTTGATGATTTTCAGGAAACCTTCACGTTGTAAATGCGCGGAATTCATTCGCACGACATTCATTCCTTCGTTGAAGAGTTGTTGGATAAAATCAACTTCGCAATTCAAATCACTAATGGTTGCGACGATTTTGGTGGATTTTGTAGACATAAAAAATAACATTAATTTGCTCCAATACAATATTATACGGGAGTTTGGAAGGTGTAATTATAAGTTTATAAAGTACTATTCAATGTGTAAAAGTGCATCCACTGCAAGCCGGTACGAATCCATGCCGAAACCCACGATGCATCCTTTGCATGCTTCCGACAAATGTGAATGATGGCGGAAAGCTTCGCGTTTGAACACGTTGGAAATATGCACTTCGATAACCGGCGCTTCGATAGCCCTTATGGCATCGGCAATGGCTACCGAGGTATGCGTGTAAGCCCCTGCGTTTATCACAATCCCATCGCAGCTGAAACCAGTTTCGTGGATTTTATCAATCAGCGCGCCTTCGGAATTCGATTGGAAATAATCAAGTTTCGCATCGGGGAAAAATCCCTGGAGTTGCAACAGGTAATCCTCGAACGACCGGCTGCCGTATACTGTCGGTTCGCGTTTCCCCAGCAGGTTCAGGTTCGGGCCGTTAATAATCTGGATATGTTTCATAAGTCTGGTTAATTGGTTCTGTTGTGATTGCGAAATGTGATATGGGCACATGGATTGAGGTAATCAAAGCAAACCTACCGGCCAATATCATGGGTAGACCCGGGATTAACGCCCCTGTAGATGGGCCGGAAACAAGTGCCGACTGTAATGGCAATACATCCGGCAGAAACCCCTTTGTTCCGCCTGTTTTGACAACTTTGCATGCTTGGGGAGTTGTGTGCTGCATCAGTTGGAAAACCAGCAACATACCCCGTGGCAACTATATCAAAAAAAGCCCTGGAAATTTTCCGCAAAAGTAGGAAAAAAAAACGATGTACGAAAAGCCTTTTCCCCTGTTGCAGTTAAAACATCATGTTTCTACCCATGTTATTGGCTCCGCTGACCGTTGGTTCAAATTCAATTCCTTCACGATTACAGGACAAAGTTAAAGAATCTTATGCTGGAATTCAAAATGCTTTTGAGACAGTTCCCTTTTCAAAGAAAACTTTCAGGCAACATCGTTTGCCCCGGCGGAATCCTATCCGGCTTATTTCTTCAACGAGTTCAACAGCGTTGTTAGTTCGGTGGTTATGCCTGGGATGGTTGCCGCCGAATTGGTTGCTGTAGTGATATTGCTTAGCCCGTTGAGCGAGAGCAATGAGTTTACGGTATTCAACGAATTTTGGGTTGTAACCACGCCCCTCGAACCCGATACCAGTCCTTGGGCAAAAGAAGCCAGGTAATTCGGGTTGCTTTTGTTCGTTTTCAGGGAGTTGTAGTAAGGGGTGAGTTGAGCCACGTTCAGCAACACTGCCGAATTGTTCAAGTCGATCTTACCTGTTGCCTTGTATTGTGCATAGAGGTTTGCCAGGATGGTTCCACAGGATGTCCCTGCCGATGTGGCGGTTGAGTTCGCCGGCATTGCAGAGCTAGCCACATTCGAAAGGCTGCTGCATCCTGCCAATAAGAAAATGCCTGCGAAAAATAGGATGATACTGGTCCTTTTCATGGTTTTTGCTTTTTATCTGGGTTATAGGTGAATGTCCCGCCGGAAGAAGCCCGGAAATAAAAAACCCTTCCGGGATATCGTTGCCGAGTATCCGGGAAGAGTTTCAATGGCGGGGGTTAATTAAGGCTGAACTTTGATGTTGATGTTCACGTTGTCGGTTGATCCGTAACCCGGGGTTATGCTGTTAACCTTGAAAACACCTAC
>DATGXD010000002.1:0-14232 GCA_035299105.1 Paludibacter sp.
TGGTGTATGGGACGGTTTCGGCCCATTTTTCAAATTTTCCCCAGTCGCTTGTGTCCTTCCCGGTGCAATAACGTTCGTCGATACCGTTGGTGCGCATGGCCCGCCATTTATAGTGGTCGCCACCCAGCCATATTTCAGTCAGCGTTTTAAATTTATGGTCTTCGGCAACCATCGAGGGGATGAGGTGGCAATGGTAATCGATAATGGGTTGTGCGGATGCATGTCCGTGATACAGTTTTTGGGCTGTTTCTGTCTGGAGTACGAAATTTTCGTCTAAAAATTTTTTCATGGCAATCTTCTTTTATGTCGAATAAGTATTGTTGAGTTTTGGTTTTTGGAAAAGCACGGACTTCTGGCGGATGGGAATCTTGCAGTTGGGTTTTGTTATGGATTTGGTGAACCAGTGGAAATGGGTGTTTTTCCCTGGACACTTTTGAATCCGGGCGAATAACCCTTTTTTGATGCCTTGATTATGCCGCCGTGTCCGCCCACGAAGATACAACTAATTTTATATTTTTGAAATATGGTGGATGAAAATTAGGATTTGCAACCTGTGTGCGGACACGGATTTGATTTTTTTCCTGAATGGTAGATGCAGGCAAGGACAGTTTTTTAATCGATTTGTTTTTTAATAGCAGTATTTTAAAACTAGGTCGGCCAGCCGGTCGCCAAAAACGAGCTGGTTGTTGGCATCGCGGTACGGCTCCCTGTTTGCTTCGCTGGTATTCGAGAGGTCGGATATCCAGATGCTGTTGGGGATATTGTGGTCGAACGACAGTATGACTTGCTGGAAAATGGTTGGCTTTGTGATTTCACCGGCTATGAAAAGGACATTCGGATAACCCAGGTCGTTGCGGAGATTTTTGACTAGCAGGGCCAGGTCTTTCATTGAAATGGAGGCCATGTCCTTAGGGGTACGCCATATGATTGCCTTTAATGTACCCCATTTCAAGGCCGATATTGTTCGGAAAAGAGTCCTGTCGTAGGAAAACAATCCTTCGGGTTGGTTGGTGGTGTTCACAATGAGGCCGATTCTGGCCGATGTGTTGCCCGTAATACGCTTGCTGAAAACATACTCCATTTCGATGGGTTGCATCACCAGCTCCGGGTACAAGTTGGAGTATCTGTAGTACGGGTTGGTGGCGGGTTCCATGCCGTATTTCGAGGTGAACAAATAAACGCGGGGCAGTTCCTCCGGGTAATAGGGCGAAATAATGGCGTTGGAATAGATTCCCGTGTGTCCGGCAAACAGGTAGAGGTCCAGTTTGGGCAAAACAGAAAAGGTTAGGTTGTAGCTGAGCGTGTATGATTTATCAAGGGGGCTTATCAGCACAATAGCAGTCCGTTCTTTTATGTTGCCGAAAAGGTTTGGGGCGGGGAATATCTTTACCACGACATCCGGGTTTTTTAGTATGACTCCAATCTTCGGCGAGTTCAATGTTGTAAATGGAAGGTTTATGGCGTAGGTGTTTTTACGGGGATCGAAGTTTTCTATTGTGTCGCCATTTACAAGGATTGCCTGCAGGCTGGTTCTCAATGTTGAACCAGCAAAATCCTTCTGGGCTTTGCTGGTGGCAACATTCGCTGGCGAAATAAGTGAAACCAAGATCATAATCCTGAACAAATCCCCCATCTCAATCTTCTGTCAAGTTTCCCCGTGGTTGAATAAATCTTGTTTCGAGTAAAAAGAGTTATTTGTTGTCGATGTCCTTCGCGTTCAGGTAAACATGCGTAATCTCAACTCCTTCGGGGGTGCTTATGTTTCCTTCATCCTCGGCAGTAATAAAAAGTTCGGCTGGTTCGAATGGGGTCAGTATTTCCAGTGTTGCTTTTTTTGCATTTTTAATCATTAACTGCCCGATATTATTGGTTCCGCTTTCTTTTGAAACCAACCACGCCACATACACTTTCTTTGCAGGCACAAGCCTGTCGGGGCTTGCCAAGTAGTTTGCCGACAAGGAAATCACATAATTGTTTTGCTTGTCTTTCTTTATACGGGCATTAATTTCTGCTGCCGGTTCGATATCCGATACCGGAAATACAATTGTCGACCCACAAGATGTTACCAGGAACATTAAAACGAGATAAAGTAAATTTTTCATGGCCATGTTTTTTAATTTGAAGTGTTCGTAACACTTATAACATTGGCAGGGCAAAAGTTGTTGGCCGGGATTTTGAGTTTATACTTTTTTTACTGTTTGGTTTGAATATGTTAAAAAAAAAGAACACATTCCAAAATACCGGATAATGGCTTTTTGGAATGTGTTCTTGTAGTCCTGGAGTCTGTCCGTATTATTAGGCTTCGCCTCCGCCAAAACCCATTGGCACGGGTGGAATAAACCCGCTGTCGCTTATTTTGATTTTCCCGTGCTGGTTCTCAAATTTGGCAATATTCTCCTGCAGGGCAAAAAGCAGCCTTTTTGCATGTTCGGGCGTTAAGATAATGCGCGATTTGACATTCGCCTTCGGAGTACCCGGCATGATACGGATAAAATCAACAACAAATTCGGACGTGGAGTGCGAAATGATGGCCAGGTTGGAATAAATGCCCTCGGCCACCTCTGCCGACAGTTCGATGTTTAATTGGTTTTCTTGGTTTTCCATTTTTCTTGGTTAATTTATTGTTTGGATGTTCGGTTTTTCACGAAAGCAAAAATACGCTATTCTAAGGGAACAAATTGGCATATGGGCGCAAAATAAAAATGAAAAAGCAGCAAACTGAATGCCAGCTTACTGCTTCCGGGTGATCTGGAAGGGATTCGAACCCCTGACCCACGCCTTAGAAGGGCGTTGCTCTATCCAGCTGAGCTACCAGACCCCTTGTGCCTCCATTTTTTCGCTGAAAGCGGTGCAAAAGTAGTTCAATTTTTGTAAAGATGCAACACATCTTTCTAAAATTGGGGAAAGGAGGGGTTATTTGGCGAATTTTCGCTAATTTTGCAATTCATATAAATGAACTGAGTCAAATTAACCAATTGCAAGGATGAAGGTATTGAAATTCGGCGGGACATCCGTAGGTTCTGTCAAAGGCATTTTAAGCGTAAAAAAAATAGTTGAGGCCGAGAAAGAGCCAGTCATTGTTGTCGTGTCTGCGTTCTCCGGGGTCACCGATCAGCTTTATAACCTGGCAAAACTCGCTTCCGAAGGCGACCAAAATTACCTGGGTGCGTTCAACCAAATGGTCGAGCGTCACAATGAAGCCATCGAGGCGGTAATTCCCGCGCACAAAAAAGAGCAGGTCCTGGCACAAGTCCGGGCGGAATTCACCGACTTGTCCAATATTTTCCGCGGGATATTCTTAATCCGCGACATGTCCACAAAAATTATCGATACCATTGTCAGCTACGGCGAGGCAATCTCGTCCATTATTGTCAGCAGTGCCATCGAAAATGCGGTGCATTTTGATTCGCGCTCGTTCATAAAAACTGAAAACCAGTTCGACAAGCACATTGTCGATTTTGAAAAAACCAATGCGCTGATCAACGAAAAATTCGCCCACATCCAGCAGGTTTCGGTTTGCGGGGGATTCATTGCCACCGACTGCAATACCAATTTCATCACGAATTTGGGGCGTGGCGGTTCGGATTACACGGCGGCTATCCTTGCGGCAGCCTTGCATGCTTCCATGCTCGAAATCTGGACCGATGTGGATGGCTTTATGACTGCCGACCCGAGGATTATCAACAACGCTTACGTCATCGAAAAGCTTAGTTTCATCGAAGCCATGGAACTTTGTAACTTTGGCGCCAAGGTGATTTACCCACCCACGATATTCCCTGTTTTCCATAAAAATATTCCTGTTAAAATAAAAAATACTTTTAATCCCGAAGCAGAAGGCACTTTCATTTCCCGTGAAAAGACGGGCGAGCCGGCAAAAGCCATCAAGGGAATTTCCTCGATAAACGATACTTCGCTTATCACTGTCCAGGGTTTGGGCATGGTGGGCGTTATTGGTGTTAATTATAGGATTTTCAGGGTTCTGGCTAAAAACGGGATCAGCGTTTTCCTTGTTTCGCAGGCTTCGTCCGAAAACACAACTTCCATTGGTGTGCGTAATGCCGACAGCGCCCTGGCCGTGGAAGTGCTCCGAAAGGAATTTGCATATGAAATTTCGCAGGGCGAAATAAACGATATTTTTTCTGAAGACGAATTGGCCACGGTTGCCATTGTTGGCGACAATATGAAGCGCACGCCCGGCATAGCGGGAAAACTTTTTGGGACCCTCGGCCGAAACGGTATCAATGTGGTGGCCTGCGCACAGGGGGCTTCCGAAACCAATATCTCGTTTGTAACCGACCGCAAGTCGCTTCGGAAAGCGTTGAACGTGATCCACGACTCGTTCTTCCTGTCCGAATACCAGGTGCTGAATGTGTTTGTTACCGGTATCGGTACAGTGGGGGGCAGCTTGTTGACCCAGATAAAAAAACAGCAGAAAAAGTTGATGGCGCAAAACGGCCTCAAACTGAATGTGGTAGGTATTGCCTCCAGCAAGAAAATGCTTTTCCAGCGCGAAGGTATCGACCTCGAAAATTATGCGGAGGAATTGAAACTGAATGGCGTTGACGCTTCGCCCGAACTGATCTGCAGCGAAATACTGAACATGAATATCTTCAACTCGGTGTTCGTGGATTGTACGGCAAACGCCCAAGTATCCGATTTGTACCAAACTTTGCTCGAGCATAATATCTCGGTGGTGACGGCTAACAAACTGGCAGCTTCGTCGGCTTACGGGGAATATGCCAACCTGAAGGAAACTTCGCGCCGGCGTGGTGTGAAATTCTTGTTTGAAACCAATGTTGGCGCCGGGTTGCCCATTATCAACACCATGAACAACCTGATTAACAGTGGAGACCATATCCAGAAAATGGAGGCCGTGCTTTCGGGTACATTGAATTTCATTTTCAACACCATAAGTGAAGAAATCCCATTGAGCAAAGCCATTTTAATGGCCAAGGAAGCCGGTTTTGCCGAACCCGACCCACGGATAGACCTGAGCGGCAAGGATGTTATCCGCAAATTGGTTATCCTTGCGCGCGAGGCGGGCTATAAAACCGAACAAGCCGATGTCCACAAGAATCTTTTTATCCCCGATAAATACTTCAAGGGAAGCCTGGACGAATTCTGGGGTACCGTTTCGGAACTTGATGCCGAATTTGAAGAAAAAAGGAAGGAAATTGCAGCAAACGGCAAGAAATGGCGTTTTGTGGCTAAAATGGAAAACGGCGATTGCGAAGTGGGCTTGCAGGAAGTCGACAGTTTGCATCCGTTTTATGATTTACAGGGAAGCAATAATATTATCCTGATCACAACCGAGCGGTATAATGAATTCCCCATGATGATTAAGGGTTACGGGGCAGGAGCGGGGGTTACGGCCGCAGGTGTGTTCTCCGACATTATCAGTATTGCCAATATCCGTTAGGTGTTATGAAAAACGCGGTGTTAGTGGTTTTGGTTCTGGTGCTTGCTTCTTGTGTAAAACAATCGCCCCAGCTGCCTGCCAACAAAATCGAAAATACAGATAACTCAAAGCATGCCATGCTGGAAGTGAACAAGAACCTGATTGCCAGGGAAGACAGTTTGCTTCAGGAGTATGTAAGCGCCCGCACCGGCTTTGCCAAGCACGAATTGGGTTTTTGGTATAGGATCGATATTAAAGGCAATGGGCCGTTACTGAAAAACAAAGATATTTGCAGTTTTACTTATAAATTGTCATTGCTCAACGGCAATCCGGTTGAAGAAAGGCAAACGGAAGCTGAAATCGGGAAAATGACTTTGGTAAAGGGACTGGAAGAAGGCTTGAAGCAGGCACGGAGAGGCGAAAGCGCCACATTTGTTATTCCTTGGTACCTGGGTTTTGGAATGAAAGGGAATGATGCCGGGGTTCCGCCATTTACCTCCATAATTTACCAGGTAAGGATTCAGAAGTAAATGTTGTATGGTACCGTATTTACCGTACCTGGGATTTTTTGTCTTTGCTAATTTAACTTCTGTTTTTATTTGGGTTTATTAACTTTTTTCTTCCGTTATTTAATCGGATATTTGTAAAAAAATAATCACTTCTTTATGAAACGAATTTCTTATCTATCTTTCCTCGCATTTCTATTTTCAGTTGTCGTTACTTCATGCAACAATGATAAAACCTACGCCGAGCTTTTGAAGGATGAACAAACCCTTATCAAGGCATATATTAAGCGGAATGATATACGTGTCCTGAAAACATTCCCGACGGTATGGGGCGAAAAAGATTACGTGCTTACAGAATCCGGGCTTTATTTCCATATGGTTGATCCGGGCAATCTGGCCGATATGGATACGATAGAAGTCAACACCACCATTATCCCCCGCTATAAGCAGTATACGCTCGATGTGGAACCGGATACATTGAGCAACTGGTCGACACTTGATTTCCCCCGTACGTCCGACTTCGAATACGGAAACCCGAGCCAGTCCTCGAAGGCTTTCCAGGAGGCCGTGGGATATATGAAAAGGAATGACACGCAGGCAATACTGATTGTCCCATCTCAGCTGAATACCTCCCAGTACCTTAATTCGGTAACTCCATTGGGATATATCCTTAAAATTAAAATTAGGAAATAATAACGCATTGCAACAATATCAAGCCTGGCAGTTGAATTCATATTTGATTATCAGGCTTTTTTAATACTAACTCTAAATTCTTATTCATGACGTTAATTAAATCTATTTCCGGTATACGCGGGACAATAGGCGGACAGGTGGGGGATGGCTTAAACCCGTTGGACATTGCCCGTTTCACGGCAGCCTACGCCACACAAATCAAAAGGACAAAGACGGTGGCATCGAATAAAATCGTGGTTGGTCGAGATGCGCGTATTTCCGGCGAAATGGTTAACCACTTGGTTATAGGCACCTTGCTTGGAATGGGGCTCGACGTTGTAAATATTGGCTTGGCTTCTACCCCCACGACCGAATTGGCTGTGGCGATGGAAGGTGCTGCCGGTGGAATTATCCTTACCGCAAGCCATAATCCCAAGCAATGGAACGCACTGAAATTGCTAAACGAGCATGGCGAATTCCTGAATGCCGCCGAGGGTGAACTTGTCCTCGAAATTGCCGCAAACGAAGACTTCTTCTTCGCACCGGTGGATGAACTTGGCAAACTGACCGAGGATTTTACATACACCCAGAAGCATATCGAAAGTGTGTTGGCCCTTGAATTGGTCGATGTTGAAGCTATTAAGGCGGCTGACTTCAAAGTGGCCATCGATTGTGTGAACTCGGTGGGCGGGATTGCCATTCCGGCTTTGCTCGAAGCCTTGGGAGTGGGGAAAATTGCCGGGCTGTTTTGCGAACCCAACGGGCATTTCCCGCATAATCCGGAGCCGCTCCCCGAGCATTTGACCGAGATTTCCGCTTATATCAAACGTGAAAAAGCCGATGTGGGCTTTGTTGTCGACCCCGATGTCGACAGGTTGGCCATTGTCTGTGAAGATGGAAGCATGTTCGGCGAAGAATATACCTTGGTTGCCGTGTCTGATTATGTGTTAAGCCATACACCCGGGAATACCGTTTCCAATTTAAGTTCGACACGTGCTTTGCGCGATGTCACTGAAAAATATGGTTCCACCTACACGGCGGCAGCCGTCGGCGAAGTGAACGTTGTGACGGCCATGAAGAATTCGAATGCTGTGATAGGAGGCGAAGGCAATGGGGGGGTGATTTACCCGGCAAGCCATTATGGCCGTGATGCCTTGGTGGGGATTGCCCTGTTTCTGACTCATTTGGCTAAGTCGAAAATGAAGGTTTCGGCCTTGCGAGCAACTTACCCGGCTTATTTTATTTCAAAAAACAAAATCCAGCTGACACCTGCCATTGATGTGGATTACATCTTGTCTTCCATCAAAAAGGCATATGCGCATTACGAGGTGAATGATATCGATGGCGTGAAAATCGATTTTCCCACAGGTTGGGTTCATCTGCGCAAATCCAATACAGAACCCATCATCCGTATTTATTCAGAATCGGGAACCCCCGAACAGGCGGATGCTTTTGCCCTGGCAGTGATTGAAGAAATCAAAAGGTTGGCCGGTTTGTAAACCGTTTGGGGGATGAATAAACTAAAAAGGCGGTTCCAACCAAATGGAACTGCCTTTTTGTTGATATTTATTTCGTGCATAATCAGTTCGCCACCGGTGGCGCGGGAGCAGCCTGCGGGGTTTGGTTTTCCTCAACGGGGAAAATACCCTGGGGCTTTTTGATAGTATAATTTGTCATTGTTTGGTTCGATTCGAAGCCTATGCCGGTGATGATATGTGTCGCTTGCGTTATTTTTATCAGGCTGTCGGAGTAGAAACGTTCCTGGCGCTGGCTCCAAAACACCTGTTCGGTTTCGAACAGTTCGCCCTGGATATTGGTCATTTTTACATTGCCTCGCAATTCCCAGGTTTGCTCATTCTGGTTGAAACGTGCATACTTGCTGTGGATGTTGGCATCGACTTTTAAGTTTTCATCAAAACGTTCGAGGTGAATCCCTTCGGGGAATTCCCAATAAGGTTGGTTCGTCCTGTCGTAAATATCCCAGCGTGGCGTTGAAATACGGTAACGCGTAATTCCCGAGTCGGAAATCAACGTGGTGATTTCCCTCGCATGCATTCTTGGCATGGCGGCCCGGTTGGTGATTGCCGCAATGGTTTCGGGCTTGTCTTTTGAACAGGCAACAATAAAAAACAGCACAACAACCACCAACAAGGTAGTTGTCATGTTATGGATCAAGTCCTGCTTATGCAATGTTGTTTTCAAAATCGGATTGGTAAATTATCTCAGGTCGTTGTTTTTCAAGCTGTTAGCCCCTTGATTCACTAAAATTATAACTTGCGCTTAAAGAACCAATGTTCGTTGAAAATTACATTTAATGTGAATTTGAGGTAGTCTTCACGTAGTTTTGAGACAGAACCAATTTTCCCATATTCCACCGTCGCGTTCAACATCGAAATGGAATTGGTTGCTTTGTTGTACAGTGGCAAGCCCAGCCCCAAACTGACGCCGTAATTTTTTTGGGGTGTGAGCCCATCAACTTGGTAATAGGCATCGCTCATATTGACCCCGGCCCGGTATTTGATTTTATCCGACAGGTTGCGCCCAACCGGATTGGGAATGTATTCGAATCCCAATGCAATTTTCGACCTGTTACGCAGGTTCTCCTGGTTCGCCGAAGTAGCCGGGTCCCAGAAGAATTTGGCTTCGCCCCATTTCTGCAGGCTGTAATCAACACCGATGGTTAGCTTTTTGTCGTATGTGTATTGAAGCCCGGCACCCAACAGTGTCGGGGTTTCGAATTGGTATTCTGTTGAAATCGTGTCGTTTAATCCCCCTGTGGTTATTTCACTGAAACTACTGTTCAATTTGGTCTTTTGCTCGTAAATGAACCCCAACGTGACATCGTGCTTTTTTGCAAAGGTATTGTAAAGCTGGACTCCGTACCTGAACCGTAAGCTTCCCGCTGCCACCGAAGTGTTGCGGGATGAAGGGTTGGACAGCGAGTTGTTGTCAAAAGCCACGTAACGGTAGTTGTTCATGGTGCCAAACATGTAGTAAGCGTTCGCCCCTAGTGACAAATGGTTGAATAAGTTGGTCGAAAGACCTGTATACACCTGGCTGAAACCTCCCGAACCATTAAATGTGCTTGTATATCCGATTTTGGTGGGTGTGGAGGTGTTGTTGACTAATGTGACACTGTCCTTGCTATAATAGTTGTAGCCCAGGAACGAGTAAGGAAGCAATCCTGCGCTGAACCCCAGCCATTTTTTTATCCTGAACTGCATTGCCAGGTATTCGAGGTTTGCATTCATGGTGGTTTTCTTGCCGGTGTTGTCCGAAAAGCGGGAGACAAGGGCGGAGCTTCCCAAATCGAACATGAATGTAAGGCTGTCGACAGCGCTGTACGAAGCGGGGTTGACATTGTTTATGTCTTGGTTTGACCGGCTGCCAATGGAAACGCCGCCCATTGCCCTTTGTCCACCCGAATTATTGTCGCTGATATTTCCATAGCCAAACCGTGTGTAGGGTGAGTTTGTGTTGTTTTGGCCAATGGTGAACTGGGTTATTGCCAACGAGAATACGATGAGAAAAGTCTTGTTTTTATACATTGTATTGTAGGATGCGGTTTAGTCCGATTAACACTAAATTATTTTCTGCAAAGATGGGGTTTTTCAGCTTGTTATAAAAATAAAAAAAGCTACCGCCTGTTAAAAATGTTGAAAGCAGGGGATATTTGGCTTTTAAAGTATTGATATATCCATCCATTTCGAACACAATGCCGTAAAGCGCCCCCGAAACCAATGCCGATTTTGTGTCCTCTCCCATAAGGGGCGAGTCGGCCGAAGCTTCGGCGTATGGTAGTTTTTTTGTGAATTCGTGCAGCGCACGCAGCCTCATGTCTATCCCGGGGGAAATGTTCCCGCCCCGGTAGATTTTCCCCGTTTCGATAAAGTCGTAGGTAATGGCTGTTCCCGCATCGATAACCAGCAAGTCGGTGTCGGGTTTCAGGAACGATGCTCCCACAACGGCGGCAAGCCGGTCCTTGCCCAGGGTTTCTGGTGTCCGGTAATTGTTTTTTATCGGTATGGGTGTGTTGTGGGTTAATTCTACAACGTTTTGTGTGTTTTTCCGCAGCTTTTTGCCTAGCCACGCATCCTCACCCGTAACACTCGAAAGGATGCAGGAATCAATGTTCCATTCCTCGATAATGGCCGAATAATCATCGGTTGTGGGTGATTTACCCGAAAAACTGTGCACTAACTTGTCCTGGTCGAATATTCCAATCTTTGTTCTTGAATTTCCCTGGTCGATGCACAGATTCATATCTTTGGGACGGTTAAATTGTTTTCAATACGGCAAAAAGCGGCTACTAACTGCTACCCCGTAAAGTCCGCGGGGTTTATACAATCAGCCCAGGCCTTTTTGATCGTCGTTGTTAAAGAATCATTTTCTCAATGGGAATAACCAGAATGCCTTCGGCACGCAGTGCTTTCAATTTCCCGATAATATCCCAGAACCTTTTCTCGTCGATAACGGCGTGGAGCGAGTTCCAGCCTTCCTTTGCCAGTGGCATGATGGTCGGGCTTTTCATGCCTGGGAGGACTTCTATGATCTTGTCGATATTTTCGGTCGGGACATTCATCAGCACGTATTTTTTACCTTCGGCTATCTGTACGGCTTCTATCCTGAAAAGAAGTTCGTCGAGCAGCATTTGCTTTTCTGCCGACAGCGATGGGTTTGTAATCAGGAGTGCTTCGGAATGCATAAGCACTTCCACTTCTTTCAAGTGGTTGGTTACCAATGTGCTGCCGGAACTTACTATGTCGAATATAGCATCGGCCAGCCCGATATTGGGGGCGATTTCAACCGAACCGGTAATTACGTGGATATCGGCAGCGACGTTGTTTTCCTTCAGGAAGTCACCTAAGATTTCGGGGTATGAAGTTGCAATTACTTTGCCGTTGAACCATTCAATGCCGCTGTAGTCGGCTTCTTTTGGTATTGCGAGCGACAGCCGGCATTTGCTGAAACCGAGGCGCTTGGTGATAATTGCATTTTTCTTCTTTTCGGCGTATTCATTTTCGCCCACGATACCTATATCGGCAACCCCATCGGCTACCGACTGGGGAATATCATCGTCGCGCAGGAACAAAACTTCGAGTGGAAAATTACGGGCAGGCAATAGCAAAAGCCTTTTACCCGATTCCAGCTTAATGCCGGTTTCGGAAAGAAGCGTCATTGTTTCTTCGTACAACCGCCCTTTGGCTTGTACAGCAATTCGTAACATACAATCAGATTTTTAATTTTGGAACACAAAGGTACATAAATTGACCGAATCCTTGGGTTGTTTTCAAAAAAAAAGTCCGTTATTCTGCATAACGGACCTAAAAGTTCGGAAAATACTTTTTTGAAATAGCTTCTTACTTAACAACAGCAGTATCAACAGCAGCAGTATCAACAGCGGCAGTATCAACAGCGGCAGCAGAGTCAACAACAACGGCAGCAGAGTCAGTTGCAGGAGTTTCTTCAGCTGCTTTAGGTGCACAAGATGCGAAAGCCATAGCTACAACAAAAAATAAAAATACTTTTTTCATTTCATTTAACCTTTAATAATTTAACATAATTGTTTTGCAATTCAAAATCGATGCAAAGTTACATCTATTTTTGAATTCTGTATTAATAAATATCGTTTTATTTTTAAATATTTTTCGATTCAGTATGTTTTTTCTTAAATATTAAGATAAAAATGAATTTCCAAGCGGCTGCCGGATTTTATGGGCCGTTCTTACCCTTCAATCCGGTGTTGAAAAAAAAGCCTGCCATGTTCTGGCAAGCTTTTATTTCGTAAAAAATTACGTTTGTCGATTACATAGCTTGTGCGGCAGTATCAACGGCAGCAGTGTCAACAGCGGCAGTGTCAACGGCAGCAGAGTCAACAACAACGGCAGCAGAGTCAGTTGCAGGAGCTTCTTCGGCTGCTTTAGGTGCACAAGATGCGAAAGCCATAGCTACAACAAAAAACAAGAATACTTTTTTCATTTTCTTTAAATCTTTAGAATTTAACATGTTAATTCGTTATTCAAAATCGCTGCAAAGATACGTTTTTTATTTATTGTAAATTGATAATTGTCGTTTTTTTATAGAAATATTTTTTATGGATAAATGGTAAAATATAACTAACGGTTTACGAGCTGGTTATGTTTTAATCTATTGCCGAATAGAGGTAACGTTTTATACTTTTTTTTGGAGTTTTTTCAAATTCATGTGGGTAGAGCTGGATTCTTGAAATACCTTCGTACGAGGCAACCATGGAGTTTAACAGCATTCTGTTTTCCTCCATGGAAATTTCCAGTTGGCTCTGGTCCATTTTTTCAGAGTCCACGGCTTCGTAATCGGGGCAGACGAGCGCAATCAATTTGCCCTTGTTCTCGATAACCAGACTTTCCATGACATAAGGCAAATTGTTAAGTTTGGCTTCAATTTCTTCCGGGTAGATGTTTTGGCCGCTGCCGCTTAGGATCATGGTTTTATTCCGCCCCCGGATGAAAATATTGCCCCCGGCATCGATAGTGCCTAAATCGCCGGTGTGGAGCCAACCCTCGGAATCTATGATCTGCTTGGTGGCTTCATCGTTTTTGTAATACCCAGACATGAGGTTTTCGCCCCGTACGCAGATTTCACCTACACCGCTTTCCGCATCCGGGTTCAGGAGTTTTACTTCCATGGTGTCCAGCAGTTTCCCGGCCGATTTCGGGATAAAATCCTTGCAATGGGCATAGCTGATAAGCGGGGCACACTCGGTCATGCCATAGCCTACGGTGTAAGGAAATTTTATTTTGTTGAAAAATTCTTCAACTTCGGCGTTCAGCGGTGCGCCTCCAATCACGATTTGTGAAAATTCGCCACCAAAGGCATCCATCAGTTTTTTGCGGATTTGGGCCAAGACAGGCTGGTCGAGGAACGGGATGCTCAGTACCCAGCGCATCGAAGGTCGGGCCAGTAACGGCTGGATTTGTTTTTTGTAAATCTTCTCAACAATGAGCGGGACCAGGAACACCACGTTCGGCTTGATTTCGGAAAAGGCGTTCAGCAATATTTTGGGGGATGGGATTTTCCCGATAAAATGGATGTGGCAACCGGCTATGGAAGAAGTCAGGAATTCGAAGGCGCAACCATAGGCATGGGCTAATGGCAGGAACGAAATGATTTTATACCGGGAGGCGACAATCCCGGTGCGCAACCCGAAAGTGATGTTTCCGGCCAGGGCATTGCCGCTGGTCATTACCCCCTTGCTGAAACCGGTTGTCCCCGACGTGTAGTTTATCGATACGGTTTCGGTGTTTGGCTTGTCGATGTACCGGACATGGTCGCGGTAAAACCCATGCGGGTACCGGGCGTGGAAGAGGCAGTTGATGTAGTCGGGTTGCAGGAATTTCACTACCAGTTGCTCGTGGATTTCGTTTTCGCCCAATTCGGGCTTCGGTTCCTTGTTTAGCAGGGCCATGCAGTTGAAGCCGGTGAGGGAAAAAACGGCCTTTACGGTTGTCAGCTTTTCCTCTTCCAGGTTTTCCCAGATATTGTCGCCGGCAAACAAAAGCACCGACTCGGAATGGTTGGTGATGTGGTGGACATCGTTGGGGTTGAAATCCTGCAAGATAGGTACCACCACTGCTCCGTAGGTAACCGTGGCTATGTATGTCACGGCCCAGTTGGCGT
>DATGXD010000003.1:0-4107 GCA_035299105.1 Paludibacter sp.
TTTTTTTTTTCAACAATTTAATGCTTTTGATTAAAACGGGAGAAGCAACACGACAAAAGACCCATCAGAGATATTCGTCAATATTCTTCTTCGTTGAAGAAAAAGTCTTCCTTGCTGGGATAATCGGGCCAGATATCTTCAATGGATTCGTATATTTCACCCTCATCTTCTATTTCTTGCAGATTTTCAATCACTTCCAATGGGGATCCTGAGCGAATAGCGTAGTCAATCAATTCATCCTTTGTAGCGGGCCAGGGCGCATCTTCGATTTTAGAAGCTAATTCCAATGTCCAATACATATTCAGCGCAAATTTTAAGTAAATAAGTTTAGTTTCTAATTTTTTTATATCTAGTGCAAAAATAGGAATTTTTTTCTATTAACCTACTTTTTCCAATAAATTTCTTCGTTCCCGCTTTGCACGGTATAAAAACGCGATAAAACAAAAAAGTAATCGGACAAGCGGTTAAAGAACATGAACACCTGGTTGTCGATTGAATAGTGCTGGTTCATGTCAAAAAGCCTGCGCTCGCAACGGCGGGTTACCGTGCGGCAGACATGGCATAAAGCCCCTGATTGCGAGCCACCTGGAATAACAAAGGCGCTCAAGGGGGGCAAGGCCTCATCCAGGCGGTCTATCTCACGTTCAACCGCCTGTACGGCGCTTTCGTTTAGGACTGAGGCCGGGTTCAACCCGACTTTCGAAGTGTCGGTTGCCAGGTAAGAACCGACTGTAAACAGCTGGTTCTGAAGCTGACGTAAAAACGCCAGGTTTTCATCAACCACGTATGTTGTAAGCAGCCCGACGAACGAATTCAACTCATCCACCGTACCATAGGCCTCTATCCGGACATCGTTCTTCGCCACCCGTGTTCCTCCAATCAGGCCGGTTTGTCCTTTGTCGCCTGTTTTTGTATAAATTTTCATCTTGCAAAATTATCAATTCAGTTTAACCAAACTACCAACTACAGTTTCAATAACGCATTTTATAATGTTTTTTGTTCAAATCGGTATTAAAAAACACGATGCCGAGTTCGAACAAATCGATGGTTGCGGTTACCCGGGAGTGTTTTTTCACGGTTTCCCAAGCCGACTCCATGTCTTTTGACCAATGAATATCATCTAAAATAAAAACTGTATTTTTATGTACTTTTGACAGGCAGGTTTCAAAATAGGCCAAAACGGCCGTGGATGTGTGGTTTGCATCAAAAAACAGGAGGTCGAGCCTTTCGAGGCTATCCACGCAGGGTTGAAGCGTCTGGTTTATGTTCCCGATTTTCAGGGTGATGTTATCCAGACCCAAAGTACGGAAGTTTTCGGCGGCGACACAGGCAATTTCGGGGCTTCCTTCGAATGTAACACATTGGATTCCGGATGACGAGGTTGCCAGATAGGACGTGGTCAATCCTATCGATGTCCCAAGTTCCAACACCTGCCTGGACTTAAAGTAATGAGCAATCCGGAAGAGCAGCTTCCCATACTTGGCCGGTTTTGCCGAGCGTTTCACAATGGAACCGACAGATTCAAAGCGGTCGGCACCGGTACCAAAGTCCTTGATACCGATGATTCGCCGGTCTCTTTTCAGTTCCTTGCGCAAGGCTTCTATCCCGGTGAATGCATAAAAATAATGTTTTTCATACAGGACAAAGCGGATAAACTGGTACACAAAGGGGGAATGCACACCAAAACCCTTTGTATTGCGCGCGGTAACAAGGTGCTTGAAATAACTGAACAAAAAACGACCTACTTTCATTTTATTCGCTGGTGAAAAACAAAAATAGTCAAAAAAAACGAAGAACAAGGTTATTCCGGGATTTTTCAGGAAAATCCAAACAAGGGCAATACAGGAACGTGGCAAAAAGCGCTTAAATTCGCTGGTTGAGCCTGCATTTCGAAAGCCAGGTTGCCCCATCAATCCAATATGTAACCTGCAGAAATCGCATCCGGGAAAAGCAACAAGTAGGTGGCAAAAAGGATGAGCAGGTGCAGGGAATGGTCGATTCCCATGGTGATGATGTATTTGGGTTCGCTTTCGGAGTAGTATTTGATTTTGAGCCTGCTGGTAAAAAAGTCGATAATAAAATGGGTTGATCCGTTTAAGATACTGAAAGCGGCCCCTTGCAAGAACGTGAGCCCCAATGCCAAAGGGCTTACCACGATTAGCAACGAAGTGTAAATAACCACATGTTCGAACAGGTAGGAAATTTTCACGGCCTTTTGCTCGCTCAGTTTGCTTCCTTGGAGGAAATAATCGCCCACAATGTGGACAAGCAACAGAATAATGATTCGTACCATTTTGTGTCGTATTAAGATTAGGGGTTTGGGGGAATAACAAGCGTCAACATGTGTCCCGGCCAGTTTTCAGCCGGAAATGAAATCCTCAATTTCATGAAAATCCGAACCATCCGACCGCTTCAAAGTCGGGACGAAAAGAATCCGGTCCAATGCCGGCCACGTCCCATGTACAGCTGGTATAACAAAAAACACCAGGGAAAGTTCTTAAAACAAAGCACGAAGCTTTCCGTTTGCATGGAAAACTTCGTGCCGGCAGACAATACAGATTTTTCATAGTTAAGGTTTAAAAATACTCCTTGCCATCCATCACATTGTGGATGGCGTGTTCGATTTCGCTCAAGTCGTTTGTTTTCAGTATATATCCTTTCGCCCCGACCTCGATCATTTTTTCGTAGAACTGTTCGTCCTCGAACATGGTGAAAATAATGATTTTAAGTCCGGGTATTAATTCCAAGGCTTTTTGGGAGGCTTCGATACCGTTCATGCCGGGCATGTCGATATCCATCAACACGAGGTCGGGTTTTAGCCGGGGAAGCAGCTGCAGGAACTCCATCCCGTCCGATGCTTCGCCAATCACGTTGGCAATATTCTCCACACTCATCATGGTCACCAGGCTTCTACGGTAAAGTGCGTGGTCATCGACAACGATTACATTGGGTTTCATTTCATTTTTATTATCAGGCAAACACATACTTATTTTCATTCACACTCCAAGCCACGTGGTTGGTTCCGGCAATCCGGGCATTGGTTTTCAGAACCAGGGGGGAAAGACATCGCCTGGGTTTTTGTATTTATGGTTCGTCGGCTGGTTTTCGGACAGCCTTTTGGCTGCCTTTGCCGCCAGGCTGGTCCCGTTTTTTTTAGGCTGATGGTTCGAGAAATACTTCTCCCCCTTCATAATGAAATGCATGGCATTCTCGAGTTCGGAGATATCGCTCGATTTCAGGATATATCCTTTGGCGCCGATTTCAATCATCTTGAGGAAATATTCGTCATCCGCGAACATGGTGAAAATAATGATTTTGATGTCGGGCATGATTTCGAGCGCTTTCCGGGTGGCATCTAGCCCGTTCATATCGGGCATATCGAGGTCCATCAATACCAAGTCGGGTTTCAGGCAGGAAAGCAAATCAATGAATTCGACACCGGTAGAAGCTTCGCCGATAATGGTTGCCATATTTTCCATGGTGATGATTGATTTCAAACCCTGCCGGAACACCCGATGGTCATCAACGATAATAATTTCAGGTTTTTTCATTTGATTCAATATTAAAAGCGGTTTTCATGATAACAAAACTCTTTGGTGCTTCAACGCCCGAAGTTGACCATATTTATGCCCGGCCTGTCCAACGAAAAGTATTTTTCACCGTTCAGCACCAATTGTATGGCTTTTTCAAACTCAAAAATCCCTGCCGATTTCAAAATAAAGCCCACAGCGCCAGCTTCAATCATTTTGTACAGATATTCCTCTTTCGAGAACATGGTTACCGCAAGGATTTTGATATCCGGCATAATTTTCAAGGCTTTCTGGGTACTTTCAATACCGTTGAGCCCCGGCATGTCGATATCCATCAACACCAAATCGGGCTTAACAAACAAAAGGAGCTCGATAAAATCAATGCCATCAGAAGCTTCACCCACCACTTTCCCGATGTTCTCGAAATCTATCAGTTTCTTGATTCCTTCACGGAATATCGGGTGGTCGTCCACTAAAACTATCTTGGGTGTTTTCATTTAAATGTGTTCGAATTTAGACATTTGGCGGCTGACGGGTTCGCCATGCGGCCTGACTGCACCCCCTTTTGCCCACCAGC
>DATGXD010000004.1:0-1931 GCA_035299105.1 Paludibacter sp.
GTTGGTGCAGACATGGCCGCGCTCCATCGACGATTTGCCGCCAATGATGGATTACGATATCCGGCATGGGCGGACGTATATGTATAGCCGGAAAATGCCGCTCTACCCATTCGGTTTCGGGCTAAGCTACACAAGTTTCGATTATTCAAACCTCCGGGTCGACAAGAATTGGGTTGACAAATCCGGGAAAATTTCAGTATCTTTGGACATCACCAACACGGGGGGAAGGGATGGCGAAGAAGTTGTGCAGATATATGTGACGGGGAATGATGGCATACAGCGGTTGAAAGGTTTTACCCGCGTAATGGTGACAAAAGGCGAAACCAAAAACGTAAGAATCGAAATCAAGGGAGAGGATTTGGCATCGTGGGACACGGATTCCAACAGTTTCAAAACCAATCCAGGCCAGGTAGAATTACAGGTAGGAGCTTCATCCGCCGATATCCGGCTGAAAACCAAGGTGCAATTGAAGTGAAGCATGTAGTGCCAATCTGTACCGACATCTGAAAAAACAAAAAACTATTGGTGCCTTTGTGGCTTGGTGCTTAAATTCAATTCATTGCTTTTTCCATATAAAATCTATTATAAACTTTAAATACAAAATGAAAATCAATTTATTTAAAATGAAACTTCTATTGTCGGCGCTTGTCGTTACAAGTGCTATGCAGGCTCAAAGCTCTGCCGGCAACGATGCAGCGATGGAGAAAAAAATCCAGTCGCTGATAAAGAAAATGACCTTGCAGGAAAAGGTCGGTTTGTTGCATGCAAACTCGAAATTTTACGTTTCGGGAGTAAAGAGGCTCGGCATCCCCGAACTTGCGCTGTCCGATGGCCCGCACGGTGTCCGGGCCGAAATAAACCGCGACAACTGGGCTTATGCCGGTTGGACAAACGACTCCTCCACTTGTTTCCCTCCGGGAACGGCCCTGGCGGCAAGCTGGAACCCCAAACTTGCCTATGAACGCGGAATTGTACTGGGCGAAGAAGCCCGTTTCCGAAAGAAAGACGTTTTGCTGGGTCCTGGCGTAAATATCATCCGCTCACCACTCTGCGGGCGCAACTTCGAATACATGAGCGAAGATCCTGTTTTAATTTCGTCCATGGCAGTCCCATACATCAAAGCCCTGCAATCGAAGGATGTGGCAGCCAGCGTGAAACATTGGTTAGCCAACAACCAGGAAGACCACCGCATGAGCGTGGATGTTTCCATGAGCGAACGGGCTTTGCGCGAAATATACCTGCCCGGGTTTAAGGCCGCCATTACCGAAGGTGGCACATATACCGTGATGGCTGCTTACAACAAGTTCCGTGGCAGTTGGTGTTCCGAAAACGAATACCTCGACCGTGAAATCTTGCGCAACGAACTTGGATTCAAAGGAGTACTGATGACCGACTGGGACGCTGCACACAGCACAGTAAAAGCAGCGTTGGCCGGGCTTGACCTGGAAATGGGTACCGAAATAAAAGACTATAACGAATGGTACTTTGCCAACCCGCTGGTTAAAGCTGTTGAGTCGGGAAAAGTCCCGATGAAAGTGGTTGACGAAAAAGTAGCCAACATGCTGCGGGTCATGATGAAAACCAAGGTGTTGGGCGGCGGTCCCCGCGAAAAAGGCTCAATTAACACACCTGCCCACCAACAAGCAGCCTATAACTCGGCAGCGGAAGCAGCCGTACTGTTGCAGAACAACGGCCATGTGCTGCCGATTGATTTCAGCAAGATAAAATCCGTTGCCGTGATAGGCGATAATGCCACCCGCAAACATTGTGGTGGCGGTTTGAGTTCCGAAATCAAGACATTGTACGAAATTACACCGCTCGAGGCCATCCAAAGGAAGTTTGGAAAAAATGTAACAATCAACCGGGCACAAGGTTACAACAAGCAGTCTTCGTTTAAAGAAGGAAGCAACATAGGCCAGGCAAACACCGAC
>DATGXD010000005.1:0-30795 GCA_035299105.1 Paludibacter sp.
ATTGCCAAAATTGACAAAGCGCTATTGGTGGAAGGTCAGGGCGATGTGGTTACCATGCACATGCACGGATTCGGGCACACGGTGGCCGGAAGCGGTACGGCATTCGGAGCGCACCAGGCAAAACAGATCATGCGTTTTACCCGAAACATTACCACCATGTATGATGGCGATGCTGCCGGACGCAAAGCCACGCTGGCCACACTCCGCGTATTGCTTGGCGAAGGTGCGAATGTACGCATTATCAGCCTGCCCGAAGGAGAAGACCCCGACACATTCGCCCCCAAACTGGACCCGCAAAAAGGCGCTATGACTTTGAAAGCCATGGAGCAGGATATGGTGGATTACCTGTACCAGATCCGGAGCGAAGAAGCCGGAAAAGATGTGTACAAAAAAGAGGAAGCCATAACTGAACTGGCCGAATTATTCTCACTTATCGAAAGTGAGATAGTACGCAACGAACTGATAAAGAAAGCAGCCATACTGTGGAAAATAGGAGCGAACGACATTACTTCAAAAATAAAAACCCAGAAAAAGGAACTGAACACCGACAGTTGGAAAGACGGTTTCTACGGTATTGACGAAGCGCGTGGAATGCTGGACGATGATGAGGATGTAACTCTTACTTTCAACGAAAAGGAATTTATTGATAATTACGATTCGAAGCCATACGTACTGGCCAAAGGAGTGATATCGAAACACGATGTACAGTCGTTCCACAGCGCATTGAAAAAATGCATAGTACAGGAAACCGTTTCGGATATCAGCATTGACGAGCACGGTAACGAGCCCGAAAACCTGCAGGTACTCAAAGAAATGTACCGGCATAAAATAGAAATTACCATTGAAAAAGGCTGGAAAGACAGTGACGGTAACAGTGGTACAAACATAACCGGGTTTGCCGATTATTATATTTCGAGCTACGGGTTCCTGATACAGGCCACCAACTGCACCGAAACGCAGAAGGCAAGCTATATAAAGAAATGCGCTGAAATCATATCGTGTGCCGATGTAACGGTTCGTACCGTAAGCAGCAAGTCGTGGGCCAGCGTGCTGAAAATTACGCAGGCCAACCTGAAAGAAGTAGTTCAACCACTGCTGAACCTGAAAAAAGACAAGGCAGCGCTCGAGAACCAACGGTTGAACGATGTATCCGACCTGGTGGACTTCGACCCGCAAAATAATATCGAAGTTCCTCAGTACGTAGACGATGATCCTGTATTATCTAAAATATATAAAAGAGATAGATTTTACCCGCTAATTAAACGAACTGAATCAAAACTATTACCGATTGCCTATATGTTTCATAACGAGAAAGGCGGTGGTCATACCTGTATCAGTGATTTCTACATGGAACCTCTGTTGCATATCAAGCACAAGGAATCGGCGCTTAATAAACGTGTGGTGCAACTGAACCACATACACATGAATCCGTGCTTCATGGAAATACAATCGTCCATGATGGTGAACCTGGGCAAGCTGAACGAGAAATTTGCAGAGGAAGGCTCGTACAATTTCGACGGATCGATGAACCAGTGGAAAGTGATCTGGCGAAACATGAGCTACAAGTTTACCACCTGTTCCGAACTCCGCACGTTCGGCCAGCAGCCGGAAGAATTCTGGGCATGGACAAACGCCATACTCCACGAGGTAGAAGGCGAAATAAAAATAGAATATACCAACCACCTGGGCGTTGCATCCCACAACGGACTGAACTACTATTCGCCGGCATTTTCCGAGATATTCGCGCACCAGCGCAGGGATGATGACCAGTATGAACTCGACCGGTTTTTTATCTACAAGGAAGTACCCGAAGCGCAACGCATTGACTTTGCCGAATGGGCCACACTGATGAACCAGGTTTACAAGATAAACGACAACGGCAAATGGGCAATACTGTTCAGCATGTTATCGTGCTTCAGGGATTATATATTCTCGAATACACGGTTCTTTACCACGCTGTTTTTTATCGGTCCTACCGGTTCGGGTAAATCGCAGGTAGCATTCAGCATGCGTTCGCTATTCATGAGTCCGGACGCTCCGGTATTCAACCTGAACTCGGGAACCGATGCCGCTTTCTTCATGTTGCTGGAGCGCAACAAGAACGTATTGTCGATCATGGAAGAATACAACGATACAAGCATTAGCCAAGTAAAGTTCCAGGGCTTGAAAGCTTCTGTTCTCGACGGGCAGGGCCGCACGAAAATCAAGGACATGAATAACAAGACGCTTGATTCCTCGAAAATCAATGCTGTTCCGCTCATTCTAGGTCAGGAAGCACCACAGCAGGACGACGGTTCGCTGAGCAACCGTGTGATAATCTGCGATGTTCCGTACAACCCGAACGGTGAATTTACCGAAGAAGAAAAAGAACTTTTCCTTCGCCTGAAAGGTCACGAGAAAGCCGGGCTGCAAAACGTGCTGATTGAAGTGCTTTCGCTACGTAAAACCATTAAAGACCATTACGTGAGTATTTTCAACGCCGAGGTGAAGAAAATAAACACGGAGATCCGCATGAACGTGACCAACAATGAAGGATTGGACCGTGTAATCAACTCGGTAGGAATGCTGTCGGCCATGTGCCTGCTGATTGAAAAACATACCACACTGAAACTGCCGTTTACGTATGCCGAATTTTTCGGACTTGCCTGTGCCAAAATCCTGAAACAAATGGAAGTAATCAGCAGCAGCAACAAGCTTTCGACATTCTTCGACAATATCAGCTTCCTGATAAACCAGGGCAGCCTGAAAATAGGTAAGGAACTGAAGGTGACACAAACCACCGGAAAAGTAACCAGGTTGGTGAGCGGTCGGACAGAAGAAGTATTGCTCGAACCGGTTGAAACGAGAGTATTATATCTCGATTTTAAATCGATTTACCCGCTTTACAACCGGAGTGTGAAAGACTCGCTGTCGCAGGCTTCGCTGAAATCGTATTTCGAAAGTAACAAAGCATTCCTGGGACTATGCAAATCCACCATTTTCCGATGGAACGAAACCAAGGAAGTACCCCGCAAAGTAGAAGGAGTGGAAACGCTGATAATCGACCGGCTGATTGACAAGAAAACCAATAACACTTCGGCATACATGTTCAACTACGACATACTTGCAGACCTGATGGGCGTGGACTACGAACGGATTGATACGGAAGTATTACCTAATGGGGAAGATGAACATGTACCTGAGAAGAAAGAAGATGTACCATTTTAAAAAATAACCGAACTACGAAAATTTCGTAGATTAATTAAAACAATATGATTAACTTAACACGTAAAGTAATAACAGCCAAAGACATTCAGGAAATAAATTACAAGACCTATATGATATGGGTTTACATGGATCTGGCCGAAAAAGCGATAACCGATATTGAAAGATTATCGACAAAGAATGACATAAACCGGCAGATAATCAAGCAAAAGATAAACGGCATGACAAAACTCTCGCTCGAATTCAGGGAAGCATTAAACCGTGAAATAGGCAAAAATCCGGAAGTAGTGGAACTATTTGGCGCAGTATCGGATAAGCTGGAGGTAATGTTCAAGACAAACGCGTATGTGGGATTGAAAGAAGAATTGAAATTGTAACAAATAATTTGGGGCTTTCCATCCGGGTCGGGCTTTCCGCTCTTGTCGTTCGCTTCGCTTCGACGCCGCTGCAATCCCTAAGCCAAACTACCAACTACCAACTACCAACTAATCACCATGTGCACATCAGGAAAGATAACATACAGCACCCGGCAAATGGCACGGCGAAGCCGAAAGGAGCTGCAGCACGAATACGAAAAGAAATTTGAAGTATATAAATGCCGTGAATGTAACATGTTCCACTTAGCAACCAAAAAGAATTATGGCAAACATCAAGAAAAAAGAAAAACTGTACAGCGCCATGTACTTTCTCTCGAACGCTTTCGCGACGTATCACATCGAATTGCTGAACTTGATGAGTATAGACGACGAGAGCTGCGCGGAGCTCCAAAGGCTGGAAAAAGCAATCGCCGACGTGGTGAAAAGTACCGGAATCAGCCGGATGAATGACCGGCAGAAACTGGACATACTGCGCGACCACGATGAACTGCGTAAACTGATCGACCATTTTATGAAACTCTGAACAAATCAATTTATAAACATTTAATTTTTAAGCATTATGAAAAAGAAATTCTTTTTTCTGAACGAAGATGAACCTATAGCTTACAACCTCAAGCACTGGCAACGGTACATGATTGAAAACGAAATCACAGAAATGGAAGTCGTTGAGGCCGTACCGATATGCGATGCCAAGGCAGAATATGTTTTTTGCAAATCAGTTGATGAATGCTGCGAGAAAAGCGATTGTAACAAACAATGCAGCGACTACGAGCCAAAGAATGGTAAAAATGGCAAATGCATTCATAAAGGTATTTATTGCGATTTTGGTGAAAGCATTACGCTGAAACTCAGTGACTGTTATGTTGAAAAACCAATACCATTTTCTACACCCATGGTTCGTTCGGTTCTGGCCGGTATCAAGCGAATGACCCGACGCACGGCAGGCCTTGAAAAAGTGAATGAAAAACCTTACGACTGGGAAATTACAAATGATATCACTGATAGTGGAATCTTGTTTTTCAATAAAAATGGATTTTCAGAAAGAGTAAAACCACGTTACCATGTTGGTGACAGGTTGTGGGTAAAGGAGACATATTTCGACACAAGAAAGTTTAAGAATGCACCGCTTTTTGCTTGCGGACCTGATTTTGTATACCGTGCCGACGGTTCATTTATCGGCGAAAATAAATGGATACCGTCTATGTTCATGCGCAAAGAAGCTTCACGGATTTGTTTGGAAGTAACAGCAGTGCGCTGCGAAAAACTTATGGATATCAGCGAGGAGGATGCCATTGAAGAAGGAATAGAAAGCTGGGAATCGCCCGTACATCCCGGTAAAAAAACGTATCAGAATTATAATTATCCAGGCAAATCTGGAATTGATTGTCCATTCCTTCATCCAGTTTCATCGTTTATGACGTTGTGGGAAAAAATAAACGGTAAAAATTCATGGTTTGAAAATCCTTGGGTGTTTGTATACGAATTCAAAGTAATCAGCAAGCCATGACGAAAAAAAGCTACAGCCACCCGACGGTGGAACTTTGCCGGGACTGCGAAGGCAAAGGATTGAAATACCTACGGCACGATAAAGACCCGTACAGCAAGCTAGACCCCGAAGTAATTCTCTGCCCAACCTGCAACGGTTCGGGCAGGGTAGTGGTATCGAAAGAAATAATAACAACAGTAAAACCATTTAAAGAATAGTACCATGGAAGAAAATTTGTACATGAAAGACTGCATTCGTACCTATACCGGTAAATACCTGAATGTGTTTAATCCCGATCCTTCGCAAATCTGTATTGAAGACATAGCCCACGCGCTGGCCAATACGTGCCGGTTTGCAGGTCATACGCAGGATTATTATTCCGTGGCCCAGCATTCGGTCATGTGTGCGCACAAGGTAAGCGACCGGAGTAAAATACAGGCATTGATGCACGATGCAGCCGAAGCCTACCTGACGGATATTCCTTCGCCAATAAAAAAGCATTTACCCGATTACCGCCGGCTAGAGAACATGTTGCTGAACACGATAGGCCGCGCGCTAGGATTCGACGACCGCCTGAATGACGAAGTAAAAGCCATTGATAAAAAAAGGCTTGAATATGAGTGGGAACACCATGTAATCCATTCCAATAAACAACAGGCATGGTCGCCCGAAAAAGCAGAACGGATATTCCTTGATATCTGGCGCGAGCTGAAATACCGGAGCAATCGATTACCAAAACTAAATGAAATTTCAGAATTATGGAAATAATCAGCGAAAGCAGCCAGGGCAAGCTGGTAATAAAATCGAATAAAGTTATTCTCAAGAAATCAATAAATTCAAAAAACAAGAAAAAATGAAAGAAAATTTAAGTATCAAAGTGAATCTGACAAAGATTCCCGGAGCAGCGTTGGTCGACATTAAAGGTAATACGTCCACTAAAAAGTGTATTGTGATACCCATTGAAGGTTCAAACCTGTTTGTAGGCGAAAAAGGCGTGTACCTTAACATGACGGCCATAGCCCTGAAAGAACCAAAGTACGACGACACGCACCTGGTAAAACAAGCCATTGAGAAGGAAAAGTACAACGCCATGAGCAAGGAACAGCAAGATGCCATACCGATTATCGGTGGTATCCGGACAATGGAAAAGAAAGTAACCGAAATGGAAACCTCCGGAACTGCAGAGTATGTGCCGGGCGATGGTAACGATCTTCCATTCTAATGTAAAAAGACGGTAGTAATTCAGGCCGGACAGGTGAAAACCAGTCCGGCTTTTTTGTTTCGAAATCTCAGAGGAAAAAGTAATCAAAACTACCAACTATCCACTACCAACTACCGACTAAAAATCCCCCCGAACCCCCCTTTTCTTTAAAAAACAAAACTTATAAAAACGGTGAAAAATATTACAACAACCCGCTCCAATCATCCAATCATCCAATAGCGAACATTTTTCAACTTTGCGCGAAATCATAACTATATATATATCAATCATTTAAAAAAATAATATATCTATAGAATAGCATTGGAAACTTATTGGAAAGCATTGGAGTCATTGGATGCTATTGGATGTCAAATTCATCACTTACAATAGTTTTTTAGTGGCCATTGGATGAAATTGAGCGTATTGGATGAAGTTTTCAGGCTATTGGATGAAGTTTTTGAAAAATATTTTTCATATAAAATACTGATAATCTAAACATTAGATTTATGTTTTTGTGAAAAAATACGGTCTATTGGAGTATTGGAGTTTTTTTTCAAAAATCTATTCAAATCTGAGAAAATATTTTTTTTTATTCCGGTATCAATTTTAGCATGAAATACTACTATAATAGTAAATAAGTTGTATTTTTGCGTATTCTAATACGAAATTGAATGAGGAAAATTGAAAGAATGAAAGTACCGGTTCGTGTAAGTCCGATTATACGTGAATTCCTGATTGATACAACCGGAACAGACACAATTATCCCTAAGCAAAAAGACCTGATATGGACAATAATTAAGCAGCACCTCGAAACTGCCCCCGATGATTACCGGGACCCTATCGATCTGGACAATTATATTTATATCGAATTGCTCGACTGTTCGGCTCATCCGGTTTTTTCGTTACAGAGAAATGATATGCTGTATGTGAAAACATTGTTTCGCTGGCATTTGTCGCAAAAAGGTCAAAACAAAATAAATTCGATACTCCGGGCAAATTTCAAAAACGCCATGCATTCATTTATCATGGGCGCCATTTCCTGTAATCCTTCTCTCAAGCAAAAAGAAGCCATGGAAGAATTCTGTACTACCTATAACCTGAGCATTCAAAAACTTACACCGGATATGATAAAGAAATCGTGGGATCGTTCGGAACATAAAAAAAAGATATACGATAAACACGCGCACATTCAAGCGATATTTTTTTGAAAATATTTAGTCGCCCGTGTGTCCCCTGTAAATAGTGGAATAAAAAGAGATTGAAAAGTTAAATGTAGAATAAATTTAGTCGCCCGTGTGTCCCACGGATTTTAAACCCAAAGTCATGAAAAAAAACAACCAACCATTCAGCCGTCCGCGAGGTGTGAAGCTGGCATTTACCGGATCATTCAATTCATTCCTGGTACATAAAGGTAAATTCTTCGGAAGCCTGAAGCAAACCGAAAAATGGCACGAAATAAACGAAGTGCCCGGCACCCTAACAACCAGTTGCATTCCCGACGAAAAGGGTTTGTACGCTGTATCGGTCAAATTCCGTGTGGCGCTGGCCGACGAATCAACCACCAACGAACTGAACCGCTATACCAACAACAAACTGGTAATGCGCTACACTTCGGCAGCCGGACTCGGGCGATTGCTCGGCACAAAAGAAAACCCGCTCAGGTTTACATTTTCGGAAGTAGAAGGATTTGACGGGTACGAATGCACGCTCACCGGTATGCAGAAAGTGCCCGAAAGCTTTATTTAATGCCTGTTTCACTCAATTTTAGTCCTTTAGAACCACCGGGAACGGTGGTTTTTTTGTGTAAAATTTTGAATGAAATGGACAAAACAATCCAAATTCTTACCAGTCCGATGGGTTGCGAGCCGAACGCCCGCCATTCAATCCTTGTATCGGCACTAACCGCTATAAAGAACGGAACTACCGAAGCTTTCGAAAAACACATTTCCGAATCGGGTGTGATAATGAAAGCTTACAGTAAAGCAGAAGAAGGACCTGACGTAAATACCTGCGACCAGTGGGACCTGGAAGATAACTCACTTCCTTCCAATTCGGTTGCCGTTATCTGGGTTGAAGGCATCCTTTACCCTTGGAAAACATTCAGGCTTGAACAAAACATTGCTGCAGCTAATGCCAACAACCGCATAGTAGGCATACTGGTAGTTTATAATACCCCTGGTGGAATGATCCACCGCGTGGACATTACCAGCGAAGCCATTGCCAAAAGCATGAAACCGGTAGTAGGATATGTAACCGGTATGTGTGCATCGGCAGGTATGTGGCTGGCTTCGGGAAGCAAACGTATTTTCTGCGCTTCGAAAACCGACTTCGTAGGATCGATTGGAATAATGACCACTTTCCAGGATGAGACGAAATGGTTTGAATCCATGGGAATCGTGGTAAAAGACATTTACGCAACCGACTCCACGCTTAAGAATGAAGAAACCCGGGCAGCAGCCGAAGGCGATTTCACGCCATTAATCACTGAACTCGATTTTGTAAATGAATTATTCCACACGCAGGTTGCAGCCAACCTGGGAATAAAAGTCGACAAGGAAAGCCCCGTGTTCCAAGGCGCCACATTCTTTGCCGAAGAAGCCATCGCGCTCGGGCTGGCCCACGAAATCGGTACACTCAACAAGGCACTTAACTACACTTTAGCCGAAGGGATGAAAGTGCAAGCCAATAATAATTTTTAAATCAATTTTTTAAGGTATGAAACTAAAAGATTACTGCGCCATTTTCTTGGCGATTTTGGGAGTGCAGGCATTCTCAAAGAATGAATCAGAGGTGTTTGGTTTGACCGATGAGCAGAAAGAAGCCCTGAAGGCTGAAGGTTACAGCGAATCGTTTATTGCCAAATTCAACACCGCGTTGGAAAACAATTTCGAAGAAGGAACAGGAACGGCCACTGCCGAAGCTGTAACACCGGTTGACATGCATACCCTCCGTCAGACCGCGCTGGCCTTATCGAAAGCACAGGAAGAACTCGAAGCACTTAACGCGGATAAAACTGCGCTGGCTTCAGAGAAAAATGCATTGCAAGCTAAAGTTGCCGGGTTGCAAGGTGATGTTGAGAGGTTGAGCAACGAAAAAGAAACCGATCCGGGTGCCGGATCACAACACGCAAGTACTGTGAATACAGAATTTAATGCAATGGACGACCGCCAGCTTGGTGGATTGCAGGGCGAACATTACTCGCTCAACCGTCCGTATAACCAACGTGCCCGGGCTGCCTTACTGGCAAAACAAGGTTTACAGATTGCCGTTCCGATGGCTTCTTCTACCGACTTTGCACAGTTGCAGGCCGACTTAGGCGATTTCTATCGTCAGGGACAGGATAAGGCTATTGCCTCAATGGTTGCAGCGCTTAAATCGGTATCAGACATTTTCCCGACCGAGTACGGAATTATCGACCGAGAAGTAATCACCAACCTGTTTATGGGTGAATTCTCGCAGTCTGACAACTCGGGTTCCGATTTCTCGAAGGTAGTAAAAGGTAAGTATGAAATCCAGCCTGAAGAAGTACGCATGTACGATGTAATGTTGGCGCATGAATTCAAAGACCTGAAGAAACTGGAAAAAAGCTGGATTGCCAAAATCGTAGGTGATGGGTCTTCTTCCATTAAAATGTCGTTTATCCAGTACCTGTTGCTCGAAACAGCCAAAGTATTGGTAAACGAAAAGAACCGCCGTGCCGTACAGGGTCGCCGTAAGGAACCGACTGTTGACGTTCCGGGTCTGGCCATGGAAGCATCGAACGGTGTATATGCCTATATCGATGAAAAAATCCTGAACAACCAGATCAAGACTTTCGAACTGGGTGAAGTAACTGCCGCCAACATTGGCGAAAAGGTAAAACTGGGTACCAGCATGATTCCACAGGAACTGATCGATACAGGCATGATTGCATTGTATATGCCTACCAACATGATTACCGAATACCATGAGTACAACGAAACTCATTACGGTTTGAATCAGGATTATAAGCCTGACATGATGGTAGTAAAACAATATCCTCAGGTAAAAATTATTCCTGTACCAAACCCGGGCAGCCACCGCCGTTTAATCTGGACATTCGAAGGCAACCTGAAAACCCTTGAAAACGTGGCCGGAGAAATGCTCAACTTCCGCGTAATCGTGAAAGAATGGAGCGTATCGGTAATCTCGCAGTGGAAAGAAGGTTTCGGAGCTCCGCTGGTAGGTAAGAAATGGGCACGCAAACAGGATATGGATTACCTGCACCAGTTTGTATTCTGCTCGGACAAAGACTTGTCTTCATCTACGTTCATGAATATGGAACAGGATACCACAACCCCGAGTGCATTATTCCACAGCTCACTCGTATCGGTACCTAACACGGCATTGAAAACCATTACCGACATTAAAGATGTGGCAGTGGGACAGACCGTGAAACTGAAATGCGGTTCGGATGCTTACGGAATCAAAATCGCAAACACCGGTAACTTCTCGTTACTTGCTTCGGCATGGGAACCTGGTATAGGCGATGTAATCACGATGGTGAAACGTGCCGACGGTAAATTCATTGAACTGAGCCGTGCAGCCGTTGAAACTTCATTGCTGGCAATAGCTGCCGATGATACTACGCCAAGTGTAGCCGACGGAACTGAATTCGTAACTAACGCCAACACGCAGGCAACAGCCATTACTACATTTGACGATGCAGTAACCGGTAAGACTTACGTGATTAACGGTGCGGGAACTACCAACGCTTCGACCATTGCCAACAGCGGTAACTTCACACTTACCGGATCAATGACGCTGAGCGTAGGCAAACAGATTACGCTGCTTGCACTGGGTGGAGGTAAATTTGCTGAAATCAGCCGGGTATAGTCAATAAAACAAAGGTAAGCGGTGGTATCGGGCAAGGCCGGCCACCAACTCCTTTGGTTCAATAAAAAATAAATTTTAAATTTTTACTCACAATGAGCGACTATATTAAAGTAAATGTAAACAAAGCAACTGGTCCACAACCAGGTGCCGGGCTTCAGGTAAAAGAAGCCATTACGCTGATCGATGTGGAAGGTATCCTTTCAATGGGAGCCCGCGACGGAAAAGGTGTTGTAATCACCGACCCGTTCGTGATGAAAGATTCGGAATATGCCATTACCATTTACGCCACGCAGGATTCGGTTGAACTTGATTCGAATTCGGATGGTGATACCGATAACGAAGGTTTTACTCCTTCAATTAAATTCAAGCACCCGGGTAACAAGCAGGCCGTGCGCGAATTCAAATCGAACTGGATTGGCCGTAAGTGTATCGTGGTGGTTGACCACTGCGACGGAAGCGGTAAAGACCTTATTGGTAGCCTATGCAACCCGTGTAAGATGAAAGTATCGCTGAAAGGAAACAAAGATGCCACCAGCAACGAATTCACGTTCGATCAAATGATGCGTGGTAACGATGTAGCCATTTTCGACGGAACTGTTCCTTATGCCGAACCAAAAGCGGTAATTGGAACCGGACTGACCGAAATAGCACTCCAGGGCGAAGGCGAATACCAGCTTACCGGTGGCAGTGCCGCGCTGGCAACCGTAACCGGAGCAAGCCACGGACTGCTGTTCACCCTGCTTGGAGCAACAAGCGGAGTAGCACCCACGCTGGCAGCTTCTTCCAGTTTCATACTGAAAGACGGAACAAGCTGGACAGGAGGTCCCGGAAAGCAAATCACACTGAAATGCTACAAGACCGGAGCCAGTTCGTATGTATATATCGAACAAAGCCGCGTGTAGAAACGCTATTTAGAATAAAAATAAATAAGCCTGTACGAAAAGTCGTACAGGCTTATTTTTGTGAAAATATGTATAACTTTGGCGGATAATTAATTTAAAATGCTTGTAGTTATGAAAAAATTAATGCTGTTGGTTATTGTTATCTATTCTTTTATATCATGTAATGTATTAGAAGAAAAAGAAAAGTTTGTTGATGATAATTTAGAAAACTCTTATTGGAGATTTTACGCGGTAAATTCTAATCCTTATAATTTTAGCCATGAAACTTTGTGTAATGGTATTGTAGTAAAGTTCAATACAGGTCAAACAATGCAATTATTAAATTATTCACAAAGTTTGAATGATGAATCAAAATGGATTAGTATACATGATACTTTAAACACTTTAACTATTGATATAACACAAAAAACATTTGTAATTGAGAAAATTAAAAAAATTGATAAAACGAAATATGTTGGAATAGGAAATCTTTATAATATTTCTTCAACTACTAATTCAAGTACTGGTATAACAACTAAAAAAAGAACACTTGATTATAATTTTGAAGCTGTTGGTGAACGATTGACAAAAGAAGAAGCAGAAAGCTTTATTAATAAGAAATATGCAAGGCCAGCAGAAGTACTAAGCGAAACAAAATGGAAACTGATTATAAATGCACCTTATGATCCAAATACAACGTGGCAAAAAGGAAACGGACTAAAAGATACCATTTTAAATCTTGAGTTTAAATCATATCATTCAATTAAATTACCAGATTATTATTATGCTTCTACTTCAGATACAACATCATGGACTAAAACAGGTATTGTAATTGAAACTGTGAATGGTAATTGGTGGTATCAGACAAGTGATTCTACTGTACAATTTAATCTTGGATTAAATTCATTAAATCCAAATCAATCTTTCAGATTCACAGGTATATTCAAAAATGGAATCATGAAAGGTATTGCAGGTCGTTATCAGGAAATGTATAGTATTGAATATAATTTCTCAGGGATAAAAAAATAGAATTGATTTGAATTTGAAAAAATAAAATAAAAAGTATGATTTACGATATTGAATATGAAGGTGGACATCCTCTTTGGGCTAAACCTGTAAAAATGTTTATTGAAATTCCAAAATCTAATGATTCAATTTTATTAAAGCCTTATGGTTTTTTGAATACGTTTTCTCAAATAAAAATTTTGAAAGAAGATATTATTGATATTTCATTTGATAAGATATCGACACGTTCTGCCGGTAAAACTGTTGTAGGGGCCTTAATTGGTGGAGTGCTGACTGGTGGTATTGGGTTGTTAGTTGGAGGAGCTATTGGAGCTAAAAGTAAAAACAAATCTCAATTGTTTCTAACCATAAAATACAACGAAAGAGAGTTTACTGTTGTATTAAAAACTGGTAAGTATACAGAAAAAGTATATGCAGGAATAAACGGATTGTTCATTTAACACAAATAATTAAACTGTTGCATTGCTATTTCAATTATTATTATAATCTTTGCAGTGCAAAAACACTTGAAGGGCAAATATGCCCAGCTAACGTGCTGGTTTTTTTATGTCTACACTATTATTAAAAATATGGCGATGCCATATCTCGGGCCGTTAAGAACGGTAATTTGCCTTTGGGTGTTTTTGCAGCGAGATATTGGCATCGCTTTTTTTATTGCCATAAAACAAAATGCAAAAACACCCATTATGACAAATTCACCAACCGCAATTGCAACTCCATTGCAAAAAATTCCAACACGGAATTTACAAATTCACCGTCCACGTCCGCAAAAGCCACGCAAACAGGTTTTCCACAACCTGAGCAACGAGTTCGAACCGGAAACTGCCCGTGAAATCCTCAATGGATTTATGCCTGAATTGCAAAACCTGATTACTAAGCCTACGGTAGTAACCTGTAAAACTGACGAATCGGGGGTAAACATGGTACTGTCGTGTCCTGATTTCCAGATTTCGGTAATTTATACTGATTTGAATGGAGGATCGGAATCATGAGCAAAATACAGATTTATAACCTGGAACTTACTCCCGGAATGGTGGAAGAACTTACCAAATGGTTCAGTGACGGAGTACAGAGCGAACCCGAAAGTTTTATCGGGTATCTACGGAATGCACAGGACACGATTACACGCCTTTGGTGCGGAGCAGAACCCGAACAGATGATTGATGAAATTCAGGAATCGTTATGCGGTATCATACGTATGCAGGATAAACTTAAAAAACTAATACCGGAAAGAAAATGAACTCACTAGTATATAAAATTGACGGGAACCTGAAAGAAACTCTACAGGTTGCGGTGGAAACCGAGAATGAAATGGGAATAACTCCTTCTGCCATTGTTTGCAATGGAAAAGGATATTCGTACGACAGCGATGACGCCATGCTGGTTATCGGGTTACAAATGACCGAAGCAAATTATTATGCAAAGCATAGTATTGATGAATAAAACAAGCAAACAGCCTCTTACACGATTGTAAGAGGCTTTTTTTTGTCCTTTCACAGGCAATTGCCTGATTTTATTTTTGTACAGCTGAATTTTTTAGTATTTACCCGTTAAGGACAAAACAAAAATGAAATGAAAGAACAAATTATGGCCTGGCTGCAAGGTCCTCGTAATTATGCAGAAGGCGTTGAACTGTACAAAATGTATGGTTACAATAAGGCTCTCAAAAAAACTTATGAGAGGGGCGAAACGGTTTCGAATATGGAATCGCTGACTTATGAACTAGCAAAAATGCTTGGTGTTGAAGATAAAATCAACAGCATGAAGCGTTTTGCAGCCAAACCGAAAGAGGTTAAGGCCGAAGAACCTAAACAGGTTCAGAAATTGTATGTCGACGACTTATTGCTTGAGCTGGCAGACCGGTTCAAGGTAAATGTTGACGATTTGTTTACGGGTAGTACCGCCGGCGCTCCCATGACTGACACAGAGCAGTCAACTTTCGACCTTTTGGCCCCGAAATATGCCGAAATTCCGGAAACAATGAAGAAAACCATTCGTTTCCGCGAAACATACCCGTTCCTGAAAGACCCCGAATGTCCGAACGAACTCAAAGTACTGGTTGCTGACATGTTCTCGGCTTACGACAGGTACCGTGAAGCTTACGCCAAACTTTCTCCGGAGAAAATCGATTCCGAAAACTTCGAAAATGCTGCTTCGGTGGTTGAAAACTACCTGGAGAACCGTTCCATGTGGGAAGAACTTGATTATTACAAGGAAAACGGAAAAGTATTGGGAAAACACCCTGTATTTGCCGAAATGTCACTGAAAGCCGAAATTGCTGCAACTCCGGATATCGAATTGAGCAAGAAGCTTAATAATGCCAGTTCCAACATTACCAAAAACAAAAATAAGGTGGAAACTGCGACTGATCCGGCCAAAAAAGCCGAATACCAGGACAAACTCAACCACTGGACAAAGGTTCAGGCGTTGATTCAGTCCGAAATCGATACCCGCAAAAAAAAGTAAACTTCCAGGTTGATAAATGCCTGAAGAACATTGAACGCTGGAAAGCACGCCTGCAATTGGCGTGCTATCCATGCGACAAGTAGGAACTCAACTGGCAGATTGCCCGCGAAAATGAAAACCTGAATAACATCAAACTGAAAATTTACCTGTTGCATGAGGAGACTCTTTGAAACCAATGCAGAAGAACAGCCCGGAGATGAAAGCGACAAATCGGAGCAATTAGCAATAAAATTCTGGAAATTACATGCAGAACGTATAGAAAGCCTGAAAAAGCTTATTGCCGTACCGGCAGAAAATGAATGCACGTTCCTGTGGACGATGAACTCATTCAATGCATTCACATTTATTCCTTTTTGTCTGTCAAATTTCGGGCATATCGACGAAATAACGCTTTCGACCTACACGGTCAGCCGAAGGATAGCCGATGCACTTATCAGACAATACGATGCCGGTAAGATTTCGAAAGTAAACATATTTGTTTCCGAAAGCCTGAAGTTCCGTATGCCTCAGGTTATCGATCACCTCGATTCATTGCTGATCACACGGCCAGGTATCCGGATTCAATACGGTTGGAACCATTCGAAAATAACCTGCGTGCGATGTGGTGAAAATCAACTGGTGCTTGAAGGTTCGGGTAACTGGGGCGAAAATGCACAATATGAACAGTATATACTAACTAACTCAAAACAAATTTATGAATTCAGGAAAAAGAATATCGGCATCGTGGAATAGTTTGCTGTGCTTTTTTTTAGGTCATACCCTTACAACCGTTTGCACGAGGTGCGGTAAATATGTAAACCTTCAGGGTAAACGGAAAGTAACCATGGAAGAACGAATCAATAACTGGTGGAATAACCGGAACAAAAAACATGAACCGGAATTCAAAGGTTCATTGAAGCTTAAACCCGGACTTACAAAGTATTCGTTGAACATGAAAACCAATGAACTGAAAACGGTAAGTTACACGGAAGACTATGAAGCTATACGGGATAATAAAGGCGAAATAAAGTATGATAAGGACGGATTCCCATTGATGCGTGTAAAAAGCCGTAAAGCAAAGTTTGACCCTATGTTGGTTTATATCGATGCTATGAATGACGAAACTGCCATACGTAAAGCCAATAATTATCTGTTCGGGATAAAGCCTGGTGTAAAAATCACACAGGTAACCCGTGAGGAAGTTAATGCAATGGAATTTAGCATGAATTAATATGCCCTGTGAAATTGACAAAATAGCGCCTTTGGATGCTGAACAGATAGAAGACCTGGAACGGTTGGCTGCTCTGGGTTATTCTGTTAAGGAAATGGCCATGTATTTCGATTTACCACTCGAAGACTTCACACATGATGCCAAAACTGAAGGATGCACTATCAATTACCATATCCAGCGGGGTAAAATGACTATTAAGGCAAATTCAGGTATGAAGCTCATGATATCTGCAGAAAGCGGAAACCTGACTGCTATACAGCAACTGGCAAAAGTGCAGAAAGAACGTGATTACAAAGACCTGCTAACGCAACTATACGATGATTGACATTACAAGCCTTAAACCTGAACATTTGCTACCGGTTCTTAAAACTGGTAATCTTCAGAGTTTACCTGCCGAATACCAGGAATACTTCAATCTGCTCGACTTTGTACGCGGACTGGCTGCCACCGGCATGTATCATGGAAAAGTGAAATCGAAAGCCGGAATTATCAAAATCCTGAAGACTGAAAAGAATTTAAGCGATTACGAGGCACGGCTTGTTTACGAGGATAGCATAAATTTTTTTTATTCAAGTCCCCGGATCAAAACCGAAGCATTTTCCAATATGTATGCCGACCAGTTGGATGAAGCTGCCCAGATTGCTTTGCATACAAATCAACTGGATGCTTATAAGGATTTGAAAAAAGAAGCTGCCAAACTCCGTGGCTGTTACGATAAGAAGAAAGTGGAAATTCCACAGGAACTTTACCGAAAGCAATACGTAATCTACACTACCGATGTGGAAGATGTTGGTGGTATTCCGGAAGACCTGAAGGAATTGGAACGCCAGCTCGAAGCATTACCCGAAATTCCTACTATAAAACTCGACCGTGCCAAAATGGAAGCCGGAATCACTAAGTTCAACGTTATTAAAATGATGGCCGAAGATGTTGACACGTTCGACGACGAAAGTAATTCGTAGCTTTAATGAGCAAAACACCGATCTTCGTTTTACCAATAAAATGAAGGTAGTGTGCGACTGGATTGATACCTGGACACTTGCCGTGGTCGGTGGTCGTGGTATGGCTAAGAGTAGCGAAATTCAGGCAGAACGCATATTAAAGGTAGTAGAAGATATGCCGGGCGCTCCGCTTGCGATTATCTGCGATACGTACGTAAACTTGCGAACCAACATTATGCCGGCCATTAAGTTGGGTTGGAAGCGTAAAGAGTGCTATCAGAACATTCATTACGTACAGGACGAACGTCCACCCGATGAATGGTTGGATAAATGTTCGATAGTAGTTGATGAGTTCCGGCATACTTACTTCTTCCCGAATGGTTGCGTACTGTTCCTTGGCTCGCTCGATCGTCCTTCATTACTCGCCGGTAAATCAGTTTGCCATTTATTTTCTGATGAGGCAAAGTTCCAGCCCGATGCCAAAGTTGACCGTGCATTCCCGATTTTACGTGGAGATAGTACTCGGTATGGTTATTCTCCTTATTTCCTTGGTATGACAGTAACTACCGATATGCCTGATATATCGGAAGGAGAGTACGATTGGATATTCCGTTTTGCCAAAAAAGTAAATATAGAGCGCATTAAGCTTATATTGAATGCATTTGACCAGCTGAATAAATTTCGTGTAAAGTATTACAACGAAATCAATTCACGTAACCGGGAGTCGGAACTTATCAAATTGCAAAAGCAAATAGATAAATGGGAGTATTACTGGCATAAAGCCAGGCATGAGCAGACATTTTTTATTAATGTTGGCTCGTTGGCCAATATCCAGATACTTACTATCAAGTACTTTAAACGTTTGGTTGAAACGTTGGGTATCGAGGAACTGAAGAAGTCGGTACTGGGTATTCGCCCGATCCTGAAGCGGAATCTTCGTTTCTATACCAACCTGACAGAAAAGCATTTCTATCAGGACGGTTACAACTACGATTACTTTGATAAGTTCAAATACAGCGAAACCCCAACTAATGATAGTAGGGGGTTGCGCTATATACGTACGGATGAAAAACTGGAAGCCGGATTCGATACAGGTAATATGAAATCGTTGGTTATTGCCCAGCCGGATGATAAGTACTATCGACTGTTGAAGTTCCTGTATACTATCCCGCCTGAATCATTCAAAGAGTTGGGAGAAGCATTTGTCGATTACTTCCGTTTCCACGATAATAAGGAACTGGACCTCTACTATGACCGTGCAGCAAACAATGGTGAGGCAATGGGAGAAGATCCCGCAGGTAAACTGAAGGATGCCATTGAGAAAGATTCGGCAGGTAATCGTACTGGATGGATGGTTAACCTCAAATCACGTAAACAGGCAAACATACCTCAACATGTTGAATACGAGTTTATGCTAGCGTTGCTCGCTGAGAATACTAAAGGATTACCATTATTACGTATAGACTCCATTAACTGTAAACAGGTAAAGAGTTCAATGGAGAAAGCACCGGCAAAGATTAGCTATAAGAACAACAAGAAGGTAGTAGCCAAAGATAAGAGTTCAGAAAAGCTGTCTGTTGATCGGTTGCCTATGGAATCGACCAACCCGAGCGATGCAGTTAAATATTTGTTATGTCGTCCCGAATGGCTGGCAATTGCCAACCCACGTAAAGAACGTGCTATTGTAGGTATGAAATAGTTTGGAATATATTACAATCCATTCTTATTAAGTTGTCACCACACATTCGAAAACCGAATAAGTGGTGGCATTTTTTATATTCACTGGTGTGAATACTAGATATATGGTTGGACTTCGTCCATATATGGTGTGATATTGCCCCCCCCTGACCCCCCCCAAAAAAAGATTTAAAATTAACAATATAATCATATTTCACTATTTCAGTTGCAGGCAATGGCGCTACGGGTTGAGAGCGTGTCGCTATTCACTTCGTGAGAACCGATTTTTTAAATAAAAAATTCGGGTTTTATTGATTGGATAACAGGTTTTTAACCGTTTTACGTTCAAAAAATGCAATTAATATTCAATGAAAACATGATTGAAAAAGCATTGAATTAACAATAATTAACTTGTGTGATTTTGATTTATGTTTTTGGCTTCAATAAATGCGCTGATTTCTAATATTTTTTTGTTTTTGGCTTCAGTGATTAAAAAGTTTTTTTATGAAATGTAATGCAAAATATAAGTTTTTTAATCTGGTTTATGTGTTGTAATGTTGGATAACGTGTTGATATACTATTATTTATATATTGTATATCAATTATTTTTTGTATCTTTGAAGTACGGAAACGCCGACATTACAAGCTGTTTTTAACATTATATTTCACTTTATGAAATCTTTGACTTAATGAAAAACCCCGGTTGAAGGAAGCCGGAAATCTCTATAATTAAATTTTTTACATTTAACCGACCCGGGCAGGTCGTTAAAGTCGGCGATAATAAAATGACTTATTCACAACATCGGGCGAACCTGAAAGAGGTTTGCAAAAATCAAATTCTGTCAAATATTGACAGTGTAGAGCATCGCGAAAGCGTAAATAAAAAACTTGAAAAGCACTATTCAGGTGGCGATGAAACGCTACTTTTCAGAACTTTCGAGGAGTGGGAGAAAATGGGGTACAGGGTAACGAAAGGCGAAAAGGCTTTTTTATTCTGGGGAGTGCCTGAAGATTTTGAAATCAGGAACCCGAACGACCCTGCAAAAATTGAAAGCGTGGGGACTTATTTCCCTATCATTTTTAAATTCTCTGAAAAACAAGTTTATAACCATCAAAATTTACGCTAATATGAAAACTTTAAATTTCGAAATTGATAAAATTCAGCAACTTGATTTGGAAACCCTGAAAGCCAGCTACAAAGAAAATGACGTGTTCGGAAATCCTTTGAGGGATGTGTATCACTATCAAGTTATTGAAAATGTGCTGAATATTTGCGAGCGCAACGGCCTGAAATATGATATTCAGGATATTTTTGCAGCGGACAACCGAAGTAAACAGTTTCCAGGTGTTTCGAAGTTGCCGCAAGTGGCAGCCATTCACGGAGAACAGGCTCCAGAAGCGCACATCCTGCGGAGAGTTTACACGACCATCCGCATTCATGACGGAGAAACCGACGAACTGACAACCAACATCGCCATTGCTTACCATCAGGAAGGCTTGCAGGTTGCTTTTGGAACTACTGTAAAAATTTGCCGTAACCTTTGTATTTTGGGAGCGCAAAAGATAGTTAATAACTACGGACGTGGGAAGATTGATAATACACAGATTTTTGAAACCGTGGAAAACTGGCTTGGTGATTTCGGAAACTATCAGGAACGAGACATCAGAATAATCCAGCAAATGAGAAATATAACTTGCAGCCGTTCGGACGTGATGCAGTTGATTGGAATGTTGACCAGTATTCGTGTAGCTTATGACAACGGCATCGGAGAAGTACGGCAGCAGTTGAATAATTACCCGCTGAATCAGGCGCAAATTTCGATTTTTACAGAAAATTACCTGCGATTTTCGGAGGAGCACGAAACAGTAACTTTGTGGGACGTGTATAATATGGCTACTCACATTTACAAGCCACACACAACCGAAATCCCGAATATCTTACCGCAAACAGCGGTATTGTATGACGTGTTAAACGATTTATATAAATTGAATTGACACATGGAAAAAGTAATAAAGATTCAAAAAGCCCCCGCCAAGCGGGGGTATATTGAAGCCCTTAAAATTTCGGGCAATTACCTGAAAGAACACGGCTTTAATATGGGCGATTCGGTAAGGCTGAAAATAGAAATGAATAAAATCACGATTGAGATGATTTGAGCGTATATGCGCACGGAACGAAGCCACACACCCCTCTAAACATGGGTATGTGGTTTTTGTGCGCGCGCCGGCGCTTCGCGCCGTCGGGGGAAAGCGGACAAATAGTGATTTTTGCGACGGGTTTATTTTCAGGGTCCGTGCAAAAATCACTATTTGAAAGTGTTTTACATTGTTTCAATTTTTTTATTCCTATAATGATATTAACAAAAAGATAAAAAAAGTTGAAACAGTGTCCAGAATCCGGGTTTTTTATGCTAAATTAATGGTTAAATATAGTTAAAAATATATCTAATTAGGTATAAATATAAATATAATGATTATCTTTGCATATCAATTAATCAATAACACTGGCGGGCACCAGGATAAACACGGCAAACAAAGCATGAAAGCAAAAGTTATTATCAGCACTGAGTACAAGTACAACCAACCTTCAGTATTTGCTTATGTAAATGGTCAGTATTATGGATGCATGATCTATCCACGAAGCAGAAATTATCCTACCGACATGAATTATTGGAGAAACGCCACTTCATCGGATGCTGACAGGTATTTTTCAGTAACCGAAGTTGAATTTTCCGACAATGATTTTGGGTTAATCAAAAATTTGCATAACGAAATCAATGAAGCTGAAAGTAATTTGATTAATGATAATGTGAATCCATGGATTCCTGCTCCTAAATCTTCAAAAAACAGCAAAGAATATAAAGAGTATTTAGCTAAAATGGAAGCTCAAAATAAGGCACAAAGAGAAATTTGGGAAAAAAACCAACCTTTTGAAAAGATTATTTACAATGCCCGTACCGAAATGCGCAAGTTAATTGTAAATGCTTTGCCTAATGAAAACTAAATGCTACTCCGTACGCCTTGTAGGCCTTGTCAGTATATCTGACAAGGCCTACAAGGCCAGGGCTTTCGACGGTTCGGAAGCCATACTTCCAAAAAGCCAGGTATTCGGACAGGATTACGATGTAATAAAATCGGAAGCATACTGGATAAGCGCCTGGATACTGGAGAAAAAAGACTTGCAATACAGCACTAAAAAGGAAGCTTGGTTCGACGAAAACGGACAAATGCAACCTACCTACCACGTGGAGCACCACAAGCCAGAGAAAATAAATCCAGTTCAAAACAATAAGATAGATGAACTTATTCGTTGACCAATCGCAAGCCAAAAGCCACCTGCACGATTGGCGTGTGGGTGCGCTTTTCATGGAAGCCGGAACTGGAAAAACCCGCGTGGCCGTGGAGATTGCCAACGAAACGCCATGCGACCTGGTAGTGTGGATAGGTCCTTTTCAAACCTTATGGCCAGACGATCCAACGGTTGAACCTATTACTGTTGAAATTGAAAAGTGGGGCGGATTTCGTACACCTGTAATTTATACGGGAGTTGAAAGCCTTAAAAACTCAGACCGCATTTACTTGAATCTTCGCAACCGTATAGAACAGGCCGCGAACCCGATGATTATCGTGGACGAAAGCTTAAAGATAAAAAATTCTGAAGCTAAAACTACCAAACGGATAATGGATATGTCGCATTTATCAACTTATAAATTGATTTTAAATGGTACGCCAATTACAAAAAGTATACATGATTTAAAACCGCAAATGGATTTCCTGAGCCCACTGATCTTGAACATGAGTGATGCCGAATTCAAGAATACATTTTGCGAATATAAACGAGTAACAAAAAGTTTTGGAGGTCGAAAGCAATATACCAAGGAATTTATTACCGGTTACGAGAATATTGATTACCTGTACAGCCTTATCCGGCATTACGTGTATGAATGCGATTTGACGCTTTCAGTTAAACAGATTTACAGCGATATACCGTATAAACTTTCGGAAGAACATCTGGACGAATATACCCGCTTGAAGGAAAAGTACCTGGACGATGAAATGTTGCAATGGAAGAATAACAACATTTTCCTGGAAATGACACAGAAAATGCAGCACACCTACAGTTGCACCGAAGATAAGTTCACGAAGCTGGACGAACTGTTTACCGAAATAGATCCGGAACGGACAATCATTTTCTGTAAATATATAGATAGCCAGGAAGAATGCCGGAAACGTTACCCAAAGTCGACCGTGTTAAGTTATCAGAAGAATAGTTTAGGACTTAACCTGCAACACCTGTGCAACACGGTATATTTTGACAAGAACTGGGATTATGCTTTGCGCATACAGAGCGGACGGCGCACGTTCCGCACCGGGCAGGAATACGACTGCCGGTACTGGGACCTTACCGGTAACGTGGGACTGGAACGGCTGATAGATGCCAATATCAGCAAAAAAACAAGCATGGCAGAGTATTTTAAAGGAAAAACCAAAGAAGAAATAAAAGCAGAGTTATGAGCAAAAAATTTAAAAGTCCGGTGTACAACATTATTTCTGTACCCGTTGAGAAAATTGAGGCAAACGATTACAACCCTAACCATGTGGCCAGGCGTGAAATGGATTTGCTGTACCAAAGTATTAAATGCGACGGCTATACCATGCCGGTAGTTTGTTTCCACGACAAGGAAAACGACAAGTATGTTCTTGTGGACGGGTACCACCGAAGGCTTGTAATGCTAACGCATAAAGACATATACGAACGTGAAGGAGGTTGTTTGCCCGTTTCGGTCATTGAAAAAGACCTGAGCGACCGTATGGCTTCAACCGTTCGCCATAACCGGGCACGCGGTAAGCATGAAGTTGAATTGCAGGCTTCGTTAGTAGGAATGCTGAAAGCCGGTTGGGACGAATTGAAAATAATGAAAGAACTTGGCATGACGCTGGAAGAAGTTCAGCGCCTGATTGGCTTACGCGGTATTGCTTCCGAAATCAAGGGAGTTCCATATTCTATCGAACGGCAAATTAAAGAAGTGGGAGAAGATACAGATGAAGAATTTTAATTACAGAGATTTTTACCTGAAATACGATATGTCAGGTGAAATAAATATCGGTACCGGAATAGTAAAGGTGCATGATATCTTTAACCCGCTTCCTGAATTTATGAAACAGGCCGATTGCCTGTTTATCGATCCGCCATGCAGCGAAGGTAATTACAAGTCGTTTTACACCAAAGCTGAAAAAAATGCACCATTGAATATACACATGTTCAACGACAGGCTTTTTGAAGTAATTGATGAGATAAATCCGAAACACCTTTTTATTGAAACGTTCAAATCCAATAATGAGACCATTTTCAACCGGTTATTGAATGTGTATGGTACCAGCATTAAAGAATTTGAAAGCTATTATTACGGCAATAAAAATAACAAATGCTGGATAATTTACGCATATTTGGAAGAAGAAAGCGATTTTGAAATTCCGTATATGGACGAGGAAAAAGCTATTGAATATATATGCAGGAATCTTGATTTTAATTGTATCGGCGATTTATGCATGGGAAAAGGTCTTGTAGGTTTTTATGCAAATAAATTCAATAAGAAATTTGTTGGTACGGAGCTAAATGAAAAGCGTTTAGCTTGCCTTATTGAACACATTAATGTCAATAAAATAATTGTCAGGTAATTATGGGACGCAGAGCGATAAGAGGCGTTGAGAATGTGCTAGACGCTACGCAAAAACGAATAGCATATCTTTTCGACCATTACGAAAATATATCATTGTCATTTTCGGGAGGTAAGGATAGTACGGCATTATTCCACCTTGTAAACGAAGAAGCCAAAAGACGTAACCGTAAATTTATACTATACTTTCAGGATCAGGAAGCCGAATATCAGGGAACAATTGATTTAATTGAGTGGGCTATGAGCCAACCGAACGTTATTCCTTACTGGTACCAGGTACCTATTTTCATGACCAACGCAGCCAGCCAGCAACAATTATTCCTGTGGGCATGGGGTGAAGGCGAAAAGTGGATAAGGGATAAAAACCCGTTGGCTATTCACTCGATAGATCGAAAATACCCGAAACGATTTCATAAATTCAATCTTTGGGTAGGTCAGGAATTACGAAAAGAATATCCTAATCTCGTACAGATTATCGGACTAAGAGCCGAAGAAAGCCCCGACAGGCGTTTTGTCATGTTTGGCGAAAACAGTGATTTGTTTTGGTTACGCAGAAAAAATAAACCACACCGGGCTTATCCGATTATTGACTGGAGATATACTGATGTCTGGAAGTATATTATTGATGGAGGATTCAAGTATAACCGGATTTATGACAAGATGTACATGCTTGGCTGTAACCTGAAGTACTTCCGTGTATCGAACCTGGTACACGAGAAAGCATTCCGTTGCCTTACAGACCTTCAGGAATTAGAACCTGAAACTTACGAACGTCTGGAAGAACGGTTACAGGGAGTCCACACGGCAGCCATTTACGGGAAAGAAAATCTGGTTTATTCGATAAAACAACTTCCTGAAACATTTAAAACATGGAAAGAGTATAAAGATTTCTTGCTGGATAATATACATCCTGATTTGAGCAAGCTTTTTAAATTCCAATGGAGCCGTTTTGGTGATACGGATGATCCACGAGCTTGCAAGTATATGGTAAAACGTATATTGCTATGCGACTGGGAAGGAAATTTGACAATGAGTAATGATTTTTTCTATTATACAAAAGACCATATACTTGAAAAAAACAGGCTAAAGAGAGAAGACGAAATAATAAAAAAATGGATGTCAACATTATGAAAAAACAAACCAACCTCACACTCCCCGAATGGGCATTCCTGGACGGAACATCACAGCTTGGCAACACGCTCGAAGGACGAGACGTGCTGCTCCACGTGCGCACGAACACGGTAATAGAGATATTTGCCACCAACGAAATGCAGGTAAAACTCAGACCTGGTACCACGCAGAAACAATACGAGTATAAAGATGTGTTCGGGATAAACGAACACTTCACGCTGGCCGTGCATTTCTCAGCCGTGGAGTTTGGCGCGCTGGACGAAGTGCTGGACAAAGCCTGGGAATTCTTTACCGGGTACATGGACTGGGAAGACAAGAATATAATGGACGAGGAAAATTCAAAACACAACTGATATGCAGAATACAAGAGAATCATTCGGCGAACAGCTTTTCCTGATTCGCAATAAACTGGGACTTTCGCAAGATGAAGTGGCCGAAAAAGCCGGTATAACACAAAACAACCTTTCGCGCATTGAGCGTGGTCTGTATTCGCCAGGGCAGGATATACTGCTACGCATAGGCGATGCGCTTGGACTGCAACTGAAATACGATTAATTCTGTTTTTTATTTAAAGCCTCACCGGAAGCGGTGGGGCTTTTTTTGTATATAAATGTCATATTTAGAACAATTCTAAATAAACATTCAATTACAAACCGATTTACCCATAATAATTTTTTCCGAACTGAATATATACCTAATATGAACCTAATGTTCAAAAACCAATAATTTTACTATTCTGTTATTTAAAATCATTATAAATTACTATCAAAATAGTAATTAAGTAGTACTATAATAGTAATAATAATAATAAAAGAGTAAATTTGCATATCCAATTACTCATTCAATACAATAAAAATGGAATTCACCAATAAAAAACCATTCCGCACACCATCGGGCGAAGTAGTAACCATGAAAAGTCTGGTAATCCTATACGAGAAAAACCCACGGAGGATATATTCATAAAAAGTGGAAGTGTTCGAAAACAAGAATACATACGATACTGAAGAACTAACTCCCATGACTGATAAGCAATACAATGACTACCTTGATGACGACCTGGAGTAATATGAAACTTGCACTGATAATACCGGCTATTATTTTGCTTGCACTGATAGTAGTTTCAGTAGTGATAATGATTTTCGCCGGGTATTGTGCCATTATTATGGACCGATCGACCAGCGAAACGCCCGAACCGGATTATTATTAAACTTCACCTTAAAATACAGATTTATGAACTCACATAAATCGAAAATAAGAAAATACAGCACTATAAACCGTAAAGCAATAGCAGGTGTAGTTCTGGTTCCGGAAAAGGATTATTTCCGGATTTACGTGGCATGGGAATGGCCGGAAGCTGCCGACAGTGGATTTTTTGCCGTAATGAAATCGAATAAATTGTATAATTGTGCTGATGAAAAAACGATAAATGCAGTATGCAATTTCGGTGATGACATTACCGGAACTCCGGAAGCCAAACGGATTTTTCATGATTTATTTTGATACGTTCCATGAAATCACGCCTAAAAACATACTCAACCATTGTATTCATGTATCTGAATATATACGGCTGCATGCTTTTCGTACCGATAGTGGCATTTATATCTTTATTTTTCGACGAAAAAAACGACGAATTATTCGCTAAAAATATGCTTGAAGTAATTGAATGTATCTTAAACAGAACAACGTTCGAATACCAAGCAATTTCAAAAGAAAAATATGTCAATTATTTGACTATGGTTAATATGCCTTTTCTAAATGAAATTTTAGAATGGGGCGGTTCAATTAGAGGTGCATGGTTTGATAATTCTTGTTCACCAGTTCTATTCTGTCAAGTAACAATTCCAGAACAAGAATTGACCGTATTTTTCAAAGAGCTTCTTGAATGGACAAATGACGTTGTTTTTTAGCCTTACCGCTAACGAAGAAGACTATGTGCATCCTGCCCATTGCGGTGTACAAAATTGTCGTAGCGCGATACAATTAATGCGGGCTAAACACTTTCTAAATGCAGTTCAGCGGGCAGGTGAACATAGACGAATGTTATGGGCTTGCGATTCTCTTTAAATTTCTTTTTATCAATATATTATAAACAATTTAATTTTTATCAAAATGGAAAACGAACAAGTTTCTTTTCAAACATGGGCTTTAGTTGAGTTATTTGGACATAATCAACTTGCCGGGAAAGTTTCAGAACAAGTTATCGCAGGTCAATCTTTCGTTAGAATTGACGTTCCGAAAACTTCAAAATGTCCAGCGTTCACAAAATATCATCTTCCGAGTGCTGTTTACGGATTAACTCCGGTTGAAGAAGATTATGCCTGTAGAATGGCTGAGCGTATAGCAGCGCAACCAATTAACGACTACAAACACAATGAAGTTATTTCCGAAATCATAAAGGAAAAACTTTCAGAACTGACGAACAAGTCGCTTGGTTTTTGAAGGTTATTGGGTGAGCGAAGGCTTTTTTCTTTCGCTTGCCCATAACGATGAGCATAAGAGCAGGCGGGGTCTTATGCGAAGTGAAATAACCCGCTAAACATAATTATTAGTACAAACTTGAAATAACGAGATACCGCCCCGCTTGATTTTATGCGTGTGTTACCTGCTGTTTTTTTCTTAATTCTTTTCAAAATGACAAAAAAACAAGTATTTGAAATTTTCAACATAGAAGACACAAACGACCTTTCAAATGCCGTTATGAACGTTCTGTTTTCAGAAAAAAGAGACGAAATTTATAATGCTCTTTTAGAAGCAAATAATCACGATATGTCGCATGACTGGTTTCAATTGATATATGAGGACGAACTTGCGCAAAGAGGGCAAAATAAGCAGGATTTTACGCCTAATCAGGTAGGAGTTATTTTATCAAAATTGAGCGGGAATGATAAAGGTAAAATCTATGAACCAACTGCAGGAAATGGCTCGCTATTAATTGCAGATTGGTGGCAAAGATGCCTTAACTCTGATTTTCCACTTATGCATTTTCCATCTGACCATCAAATTGAGTGCTGGGAGCTTTCAAATAGAGCAATTCCAATTTTACTTTTAAATCTTTCAATTCGTGGAATTATGGGAGTTGTTTATCATGGGGATGTTTTGGAGCAAACAATTAAAGCTAAATATATACTTCTTAATCGAAATAATGACACACTTTCTTTCTCAGAGATAATAAAAGACAAAGATAATAACTTAAAAATTACAGAATTATGAAACTACAAGAAGTTTTTGAACTTTTTTTAAAATACAAAAAGCCTTACATAAAGCTATCTTCTTTATCTGTTTATGAACAACAGATTGATAAATATTTAGGCCCAGAACTGGCAGAAATAGAGGACGAGATACATGAGGTTAGGGTTCAAGAATTTTTGCTATCATTACATAATAAGGGACTTTCAAATAGAACCATAAAAGCTTCTATCGTTTTGTTAAAAACAACCTTAAAGTGGGCAAATAAAAACAAATTATTTATTGCAAATACAGACTGGACTTTAGAATATCCAAAAAGTGATAACAATAATAAAATATCTGTTTATTCTGATGACCAAATAAATAGGGTGTTGAATTTTCTTATTGACAATTTAAGTTTTAAGAATATAGGAGTATTAACCGTATTTCATACAGGGATGAGAATTGGAGAATTATCCGGGTTAAGGTGGGGAGATGTAGATGTAGATTTAGGAATCATATCTATAAATAGAAATATTCAGCGTGTAATGCTTCGAGATGAATCTGATATTACGAAAAAATCATCAAAAGTTTTAATTCAATCTCCAAAATCACAATGTTCAAAAAGAGAAATTCCACTAACTCCTGATTTGCAAATAATATATAGCAGATTAAAACCATTTGTTTCTGGCGACAACTATGTTTTGAGCAACAGCAAAAAACCGATAGAACCACGCGCTATTCGCCCTTATTTCGACGCCGTAACAAAGTACTTAAATCTTCCGCACCTTAAGTTTCACGGAATACGACATTCTTTTGCGACAAAATTAATACGTGATAAAGCTGATGTAAAAACAGTGAGTACATTACTTGGTCATTCAAATGTTGGTATTACAATGAACTTGTATGTTCATCCTGATTTTGAACAGAAGCAGAAAATATTAAATAGTTCATTCAAGTCATTGATATCCTAATGGAAATGTTATGTTGTTCGCATTGTGGCTTGGAAAAAGAATTTAAGTTTTTCCATTCATGGAAGAGGGACGTAAAATGTCAGTCCTGCTACTCAAGAGAATACAAGGAAAAGCATCCTGAAAAAGTAAAAATGTTTCAAAAAAATTGGAAAAAAAATAATCTAGAGAAAGTATTGTCTTCAAACAAAAAGAGCTACCAATTACACAGAAAAAAACGAATTGCAGGAAGTTTAGATTATCAAAAAAGGAATATTGAAAAAATACGTCAAAACAAAGTTTCCTGGAGAGAGAAAAACAAAGAAAAAATGTCGGCTTATGAGAAAGAATACTACCTAAAAAATAGAGATGAAATTTTAAGAAAAAAGGCTGAAACAAATAGAAATAGAAGAAATAGAGTAATACTCGCAAAGGATGATTATAAAAAAATAGAACAAATCAAAAAGTCAAGTGCTTCTTGGAAAGAGAGAAATAAGGACAAAGTATATACTTGCAATAAAGAATACTACCTAAAAAATAGAGAGTAT
>DATGXD010000006.1:0-3366 GCA_035299105.1 Paludibacter sp.
TGATGGAGTGGAGCAGCGAATTCCCCGAAGTGGAACCAACCCACCGGCATGTTTCCCATTTGTACGGGCTTTACCCCGGAACCCAAATCGACCCGGCAAGTACGCCGGAATTGAGTGCCGGAGCTGCAAAAACATTGGATGCCCGGGGCGACAACGGCACAGGATGGTCGTTGGCCTGGAAGGTGAATTTCTGGGCGCGCCTACACGATGGCGACCGGGCCTACAAATTGTTGAAGAACTTGCTGAGGCCTGCCATGGAAAATAAAATCAACATGTCGTCGGCAGGTGGCTCGTTCACCAACTTATTTTGTGCGCATCCGCCTTTCCAGATCGATGGGAACTTTGGCGGGACGGCAGCCATTGCCGAAATGTTGTTGCAAAGTCAGGCTGGTTATATCAACCTGCTGCCTGCCCTGCCTTCGAAATGGGTTTCGGGCAACGTGAAGGGATTGAAAGCCCGCGGCGGCTTCGTTGTGGATATAACTTGGAAAAACGGGGTTCTTGCCTCGGGAATAATTGAGTCGCTCGCCGGAGGGGAATGTACAGTAAAAGCGAAGACCCCGTTTTGTGTTGAAGGGAATAAGCCGGCTCTAAAAGACCCAACCGGTTTGTATGTGTCTACCTTCAATTCGGAACCGAACCGGAAATACAAGGTCTCTATCATCAAGGGGAAATTGTAAAAAAAGAGGAATAACCGATTCCCGGTTTGGTTTATCCAGGCTGGGAATCATTTAATTTGTTGTGAAGCGTTGGTTGGGTGCTAATGCAAAAGTGCGGCAATTCAGATAAGTGCGGATGTGTGTAGAATGTGGCTGTCGTAAGGTTTGCTGAAAACGCTTTTGTGGAAAATTGATTGAAATATTATGATTCGTAATGAGGCTGTCGTGTGCAGCAAGCAATTATTAAAATACTCAAAGGATACGAGCGCCAAAATGCTTGAGGCAGAAGAGCTAATCAAGTCCACCGACCTCTATGTATCGGAAATTGCCTATAAGTTGGGTTATAAAGACCCTAAATATTTTAGCAAATGTTTTAAAAAATTCTATCATTTTTCACCAAGGGAATATAAAGCGCTGCTAAATAACGAAGGCACGGTTGCCGACAATTATTTTTTGGAACTTACCCGCGACAGGATTGAGAAAGGATGGGAAGATACAGGGAATCTCGCCCGCAGGTTTGCCAGCGAAATGAATGTTTCTGTATCCACGTTGTGGAGGAGGTTTAAAAGGAACACAGGGCATTCGCCGGTAAAATTTATCCGGAAAATCCGATTGGACAAAGCCAGAAACTTGCTTGCAAGCAATTGTGATTCCATTGCAGATATTGCCATTGCAACCGGATTTAGCGATACGAAATATTTTTGCCGTTGTTTTAAAGAAGAATACGGCCAAACACCAAGTGAATTCCGGTGCAGGGAATTTGCAATCAGGAGGTAAGAATAGTTTCTGGTTTTTAGGGAGCGTTTTTAAGGGATTTGACAAATCCCTTTTTTTATGGCGTTTTCATAAGCCATGCAAACAGCGGCAGTATTTTCCCACGCAAAGGAGTCAAGGACACCAAGGGGAATCACCCCGTAGCAAGGGCTCCGCCCCAAACGAAACCCTTGCCAACACGGCAATGTCGGCGGGAAGATTACACTGCCGAAGCGGGAGGCTTTATCCAATAGCTTGTTTGTTAATTGTGTGTTGCAAGAAACCAGGCATAACCAAGCCAAAAAGAAGGAGGGCTGAGTCGTTACGATTCAGCCCTCCCGATTATTGATTTCGGTTGTTTAATTCTTGATTAAATTCTTCCCGGTCATTTCCTTTGGTTTTTCAATGCCCATAATCCGGCAAATGGACGGCGCCACATCGGCCAGTATGCCATTTTCGACCTTTGCATCTTTCCGGCTGGTCACATAAATAAATGGAACCGGATTCAACGAATGGGCCGTGTTGGGCGAACCATCGGCATTCACCGCATTGTCGGCGTTTCCATGGTCGGCAATGATAATCACTTCGTAGTCATTGGCTTTTGCAGCCTCCACTACTTCCTTCACGCAGTTGTCAACCGTTTCCACGGCTTTTTGTATGGCTTCGTAAACCCCTGTGTGCCCCACCATGTCGCCGTTGGCGAAGTTCAGCGCAATAAAATCGAATTTCTGCGTGTTCAATGCTTCCACTAATTTCTGCGCTACCTCGGGTGCGCTCATTTCGGGTTGCAGGTCGTAAGTCGCCACTTTGGGCGAAGGCACCAGGATGCGTTCCTCGCCTTCGAATTCCTTTTCGCGGCCGCCGGAGAAGAAGAAGGTCACATGTGCGAATTTTTCCGTTTCGGCAATGCGTAGTTGCTTCATTCCCAGGTTCGAAATGTATTCTCCCAGTGTGTTCCGGACATTTTCCTTGTCGTACAATACATGCAGACCCTTGAATGTGGAGTCGTAAGGGGTCATGCAGTAGAATTCGAGCGGGATGGTCAACATGCCGGCTTCGGGCATGTCGGTCTGTGTCAGGACGATAGTCAGTTCCTTGGCGCGGTCGTTGCGGTAGTTGAAGAAAATCACCACATCGCCAGCCTCAATGGTTGCCAGTGGTTTCCCGGCTACATCGACAGCCACGATTGGTTTGATAAATTCATCGGTAACACCTTCGTCGTACGATGCCTGTACCGCCGAGATAACATCAGTGGTGGCTGCACCAGTTCCTTTTACCAGTAAGTCGTAGGCCAGTTTGACGCGTTCCCAACGTTTGTCGCGATCCATGGCATAATAGCGCCCCACCACCGAGGCGATTTTCCCGGCCGAATTGTCCAAATGGTTTTTCAGTTCTTCCAGGAAACCTTTTCCACTGCGGGGATCCGTGTCGCGGCCATCCATAAAGCAATGCACATATGCGTCGTCAATACCGTATTCCTTGGCAATGTCGCATAATTTCAGCAAGTGGTCGAGCGAACTGTGCACGCCGCCATCGGAAACCAGTCCCAGGAAGTGTATTTTCTTCTTGTTGTCGCGGGCGTACGAATAGGCATTGATAATTTCCGGGTTCTGGAGAATGCTGTTGTCGCGGCAGGCAATATTGATTTTAACCAGGTCCTGGTAAACCACGCGCCCGGCGCCGATGTTCAGGTGTCCCACTTCCGAGTTGCCCATTTGTCCGTCGGGCAGACCCACATCTTCGCCGGATGCAAGTAATTGTGAATTCGGGTAATTCGCCACCAGCGAATCCCAGTAGGGCGTTGGTGTGCTGTAGATGACATCGGCTTTGGAATGATTCCCAACTCCCCAGCCATCCAAAATCATTAGTAATGCTTTTTTGCTCATATTCGGGTGATTATTGTTTAAACTTGTTTGGTTGTGAAAATTCCGGGCAAGGAATTTTGAAGGGGCAA
>DATGXD010000007.1:0-12614 GCA_035299105.1 Paludibacter sp.
CACCGAAAACCAGGTGGTTGTACCAGGGGAAATGAGCCGAAGCAGTATCGGGGCCGATATGGTTAAAAACAAGTGCCATGGCTGTCCCGCCAGCAAGAACCGCCAGCATTGTTTTCCAACTCCCCACACCGGTGATTAGCAATAGGGCCGCACCAATCAATATGGCCACGACCGATGTTTCACCAACCGAACCCGGGATAAACCCTAAAAAACCGTCCATGAAACCCAGCTGGTTCCCCAACGTTCCGGTAATGCTGGTAAGATGTTGGCTGGCTGTCGATATTTGCCCGAGCGGGGTTGCTCCTGAAAACGAATCGACTACCTGGCCTGCGCCAAGCCCGAATGTGCTGCCCGTGCGGACCCATACCTTATCGCCCGACATGAACGTCGGGTAGGCAAAGAAAAGGAATGCCCGGGCTACCAAGGCAACGTTGAATATGTTCATTCCCGTGCCGCCAAATACTTCCTTGGCAAATATTACTGCAAACGCCGTGGCCACGGCCACCATCCACAGCGGGGTGTCAACCGGGATAATCAGCGGAATCAGGAAACCTGTGACCAGGAAGCCCTCATTTATTTCCTGCCCTTTAAGTTGGGCTACCGTAAACTCGATACCGAGGCCGACCACGTACGAGACAATGATAAACGGCAAAACAGCCAGGAACCCGAACAGGAATTCGTTCCAGAAACCCACTGTTTGGCCTATTGCCAGGTAATGCTGGTAACCAACATTGTACATGCCGAACAGCAGGGCCGGGACTAACGCTACCACCACGATAATCATGGTACGTTTCGAATCAACTGCATCGTGAATGTGCGTGCCACTTTTGGACGTGGTATCCGGAACAAAAAGGAATGTTTCGAAACCGTCGAAAACCGAATGGAATTTTTCCAACTTGCCCCCTTTGTCGAAATGGGGTTTCAGCCTGTCAATAATATTTTTTAATGCGCTCATATTTTTTGATTTTCCCCTGAAGTTCCAGTCCAGAACCGGGTTTATTTTCCTTTAAATGAAAACTATTTGTTAGCTGGCCTTGAATCTTGGTTCTGAATTTTACTCCATTTCCTTTTTCAAATTGTCAAGTGCATTCCTTACAATTAATTGCAAGGGTAATTTCGATGTGTCGACAAATTCGCAGAGTGCCACATCTTCGGGCGCAATCTCGTATCCGCCCAAGGCTTCGATCCTGTCGATGTTGCCGGCAATCATTGCTTTGATTAAAAACTCAGGCAGGATATCCATGGGCAACACACGGTCATATTCGCCCGCCATGATAATGGCACGGACTCCGCCCAGCAGGCGGGCATCGTAGCGGTATTTTATTTTGCCGAAAATTTGTTGGAACAATTTGCTCTCGAAAATCCTCGTGAAATACGTGCCGCTTGCACTGAACTTGTGGATGCGCGGTTTGGCCCAGCCCAGCATTTCATGGGTTTCGGTACCTTCGTCGATGACCGTTACCTGCGAACTGTACGGGTCGAGGTAGCCTTTTTCTTCTATCTTCAAGCCGGTGAGTACATTGCCGCTGATATACCTCAATGGAATCCCGGGATGGACACCCTCTTTGAGAAAAGGCTCGATACTTGAACCTGCGATTGTTCGGTAATATTGCGGATTATCCACCTCTGGTCCGGTAAACGCCACTATGCGGCTCAAATCCACAATTCCCTTGTTATAAAGCCGCCCGATAAACAAAACATCGGGTGCGCTGATTGTCCATGCCACTTCACCTTTGTTCATGGGGGCCACGTGGTGTATTTGTACCCCCACGTTCCCAACGGGGTGGAGACCCTCGAATTCGGTGAATTCAACATTTTTCACCGACCTGAATTCTGAATTGCCCTTGGCGGCATTCAGCCCCAAATGGACTTTCCCTCCGGCTAGTTTGGCCAGTGCATCTATCCCTGTTTGGAAATCGGCCATCTGTCCTTTCAAAATGAAATCGTAATCGGGTGCCAACGGTGCGGAGTCAAAGCAGGAAATAAAAATAGCTTTGGGCGATTTGGTGGGGTTGGCAATAACGTCATACGGCCTTTGCTTGATAAATGGCCAGAGCCCGGCGCTCATGAGTTGGAGTTTCACATCTTCGCCTGTTGAACCAGCCAAAGGCTTGATGTCTATTTCCCGATACGTTATTCCCTTACCGGCAGCAATGGTTATGCTCAGTACTTTACGCCGTTCGCCGCGGTTCACGGCCAGTACCTTGCCGCTTACGGGCGCAACAAAATTCATCTCCGTGAAATTCTTGTCATGGAAAAGGGGCGAACCTGCTTTCACTTCATCGCCTTCCCTTACCACCACTTTTGGGATAATTCCCCTGTAATGGTCTGGAACCAATGCAAAAATTTCCGAAACCACCAGCTTGCCCACCACTTCCCGGGCCTTCCCGGTAATTTGGATGTCCAGACCACGTCTTGTTTTGATTAACTTAGCCATAAGGTGTTACAATTGATAAGGAATACCGGGAAATGGGACAAACGTTATATGCCTTTTTCAAATCTTTATGTGAACCGCCTGAAAAGCGGCCGAAATTAAGTTGCAAACCAAGTATCCACATGCTTTTTTGCCACAACGGATGGGTGTGAATAAACAATGCTTCCTGCAAAGAGTTCCAGCATTATGGTTTTTCATGTTATTTCTCTACATTTGCATCGTAATTAAGTGGCAGGAATAATATCAGGGATAAGCCCCGTAGAATTCCTCCCCGTTTTCCGGGTTGCCACACTTGCAATCTCCCTGTCGGCAGACAGACTCGCAACTATTTTCTTGTAACTACTCATATTCAGAATAGGAAACGTAAATGAAAAGGCTTTTGTTTTTGACCACCATATTTGTAACAGCCGGGGTTTGTTCACAGCCGGGCTACCGAACGCAGGTTTTCGACCAAAACATTAAAACACTTCAAACCACGCTGGATGCACGTCGGAACGGCCTGATGCCTGTCTTGGAACTGAATGGCTCGGACGTGATCACGATAAGTTTCGACGAATTGTCCCACAAAGCCCATTCGTATGGCTACAAGGTCATTCACTGCAATGCCGACTGGACACCTTCCGGTATTACAACATCCGAATACCTGAACGGATACACCACAGCCGATATTACCGATTATGTTTTGTCGGTGAACACAACGTATTTGTATACCCATTATTCGTTCCAGCTTCCGAATAACGAAATGAGTTTCAAGATTTCGGGCAATTACCTGATTGATATTTACGAAGACAACCAGGTCGACAAGCCAGTTGCACATGTGTGCTTCTCGATTGTTGAACCCCGGGTTGGCATCAATGCCACTGTCAGGGGAAATACCGACACGGAATTGAACGGCAGGTTGCAGCAGGTCGATTTCGATGTGTTGCTGAATGGTTACCAAATCCGTGAGCCGAATACCGAGCTGAAAGTGTTCGTACGCCAGAATAACCGGCTTGACAACCAGGTGGGCGGTGTGGCCCCAACCTATGTGTCGGGGTTAAAACTTAGTTATATTAACAACAAGGCATTGATTTTTGAAGGCGGCAACGAATACCACCGTTTCGATATCTCGTCGGTGTACGCAGCAGGCCAGGGTGTTGACGCTATCCGCTATAACCAGCCGCATTACGATGCTTTTTTGTTTGAAAATAAAATCCAAACTTCGCGTACTTTCATACAGGACCAGGATGTGAATGGCAGGTATGTTATTAATTTGCAGCGTTCCGATGCCGATGATGTGGAAGCCGATTACATGTGGGTCCGCTTCAGGTTGCAGGCCCCGCAACCATTTTTCGATGGGCAGCTTTACCTGGGCGGCGAGTTTAATTACAACCTCCTGGATGAAATTTCGCGGCTGAAGTACGACAACGCAAACGGGGTGTATTACCAGGATGTGCTGTTGAAGCAGGGTGGTTATAACTATCAATATTGGTTTGTCCCGAAAGGGACAACCAGGGCTAGTGCCGAACGGGTCGATGGCAGCTATTGGCAGGCACGCAACGAATATTCCATATATGTTTACCACCGCCCTTGGGGCGAACGCTACGACAGGCTCATTGGCGTGAAAAATGTGGAATAAGCAGACTTGGAACTTGAAACTTTTGAAAACAAAGCACACCTATGGAAGTATATAAATTTGGCGGAGCATCGGTGCGTTCGGCCGAAGGAATCCGCAATATCGTGAAAATCTTGTCGGCAGTGCAGGATGATTTATTCGTCGTGGTTTCGGCCATGGGCAAGACAACCAATGCCATGGAAGTGGTCCTCGACCATTTTATGAAGGCGGACCATGCCGCTTCGCTGCTAAGATTGGAGGAAGTGGAACAGTTCCACCAAGGGGTTATTGCGGAATTGTTTGAAAACAAGGAAACAGGCCGGAATGCTGTGAAGCCGGCGTTTGACGACTTGAAGAAATACCTGGCCGAAGGGGTGGGGGACGACTATGACCGTTGCTACGACAAGGTGGTTTCGTATGGCGAAGTTTTTTCAACACTGATTGTTTCTGCTTTCCTTTCCGAATGCGCAATCGACAACCAATGGCTTGACATGCGTGGGTTGATGATTACCGACAGCAACTTCAGGGAAGCCAATGTGCAAATGGGGGTCTCGCAAGTGAGGTTGCAAACTGCGGTTGATTTTTCAAAACACAAGGTATATATTGGCCAGGGCTTTATCGGGGCTAATATCAAAGGTGACCCCACAACGCTTGGACGCGAAGGGTCGGACTACACGGCCGCCATGGTTGGTAACTTGCTCAATGCTTCGGGGGTAACTATCTGGAAAGATGTGCCTGGAATCCTGAACGCCGACCCGCGGATATTCCAGAACACGGTTTTAATTCCTGAACTGACCTACCTGGATGCCGTGGAACTGGCTTACAGTGGCGCCCAAATCATTCATCCAAAAACAATTAAACCACTCGAAAATAAGAGTATACCTTTGTATGTCAGGCCGTTTGGCAACCCAGGGGAACCCGGCTCGGTGATAAAGGCGTCCACCGACCGCCCGGTGGCAGTCCCGGTGCTGATCCTGCGCAAAAACCAAGTCCTGGTGACCATCCGTCCGCGCGATTTTTCGTTTGTACTTGAAGAGAGCCTTTCCAGGGCTTTTTCCATCCTGCACAAACACCGGCTTAAAGTCTCCCTCATACAAAGTTCGGCGGTAAGCATTTCGGTTTGCGTGGATAATACGCGTTATCTGCCCGGAGCGCTCGATGAGTTGGGGAACGATTTCAAGGTGGCTTACAACGAAAACCTCGAACTGCTCACCATCCGTGGCATCAACGAGGAAATAATCAGGGAAACTACCCGGGACCGGACAATCCTGGTGAAACAGCAAACCCGGAAAATCGGCCGGTATTTGATGAAGGAAATGGTTTCCGGCTCATAGGCGGAAGCAGGCTTAGCTTGTATTTTATATCCAACCACCACTATTCGGCCATTGCGCTTGGCTTAGCGTCGATATGTTTCTCGGCGCAATAGGACGAACGCACCAGCGGTGCGCTTTCAACTTGCCTGAAGCCCTTTTCCAGCCCGGCAATCCGGTATTCTTCAAATTTCCCGGGCGTAATGTATTCACTTACAGCAATGTTTTTGCGCGAGGGTTGCATGTACTGGCCGATGGTGAGTATGCTGCATCCGGCCTTCAATGCATCGTCCATTAATTCCAGCACTTCCGCTTCCGTTTCGCCCAATCCAAGCATAATCCCCGTTTTGGCCACAACATTCCTGGAGGCAACGTAACCCAATACTTCCAGGCTTGTTTCGTATTTAGCCTTCGTGCGGATACCGGGAGTCAATCTTCTGACTGTTTCGAGGTTGTGCGAAATGATTTCGGGTCTTTCGGCTATCACCAAATCAACCAGTTCCTTCTTGCCATCGAAGTCCGGTATCAGCACTTCAAGTGTCGTCACCGGGTTCACCTGCTTGATAGCCCGTATCGTTTCGGCCCAGTGTGCCGCGCCGCGGTCGGGCAAATCGTCCCGGTCGACCGATGTGACCACGGCATGTTTCAATTGCATGAGGCGGATTGATTCGGCTACCTTGGCAGGTTCGCCGGAATCGGGCGGGAGGGGGTGGCCGGTGAGTGTGTTGCAGAATTTGCACGAGCGGGTGCAAATGTCGCCCAGGATCATGAATGTGGCCGTGCCTTTGTTCCAGCATTCCGATAAGTTGGGGCAACGGCCACTGGTGCATATGGTATGCAACCCGTTATCGGTGACTATTTTACTCACACGCATGAATTGCGCATTGCTTTGGAGTTTGGTTTTCAACCATTCGGGTTTTCGGACGTATGCCATTTGTTTTTTTATGTTTTAATACAAAATTACAACAATCATCTTCTGTCTCAATACCATTTAAAAATCTTTAACCCCGCTATGAAGGTAATTGTCCCCAAAATGCTTCAAGCATTTGGCCTTTTGGTTCCTTTATCCGGTATTTTAATTTTTGTTGTTTAAATTTCTTGTTGGATGTGACCGACAGCTTATCGGAAATAGGCTTTGTATGGAGATTCAGTCTTGAATAAAATGTTAATAATATTGATTACAAAAATGATTCATAGACATAAGTGTATGTAATACAAAGCATTGCGTGGTAATGTTTTTCTAATTCTTAACTGGAAGTGACAAAAAGTTTAACAATACCTTGTATCCCGTGCCAGCAAAGAATTTCAGGCGTAAATTGTTGACTTTATTCAAAATTAATATTGAATTTGTTCGGAAGTAATTTGGAAACTAATTAAAAATAAAATACGTTTGTAAAATATTCATTAATATGGGTTGATTTTGACTGTTCAATTGTTAGTAAACTGAGGAATTAATATGGGGATTATGAAAGTGGATACTGAAATATTAAAAAAAACCGTGCGGTGCCAACACGGTTTTGAATGTTTGGTGAATGAAAGTTCAAAATGCCTTTCCATGGTAATTGAAAGAAATGTAGGTGGAAAGTTCTTGTTTGCAAATTGTAGCAATAATCTATGCCATTACCACATGCATTTTGGCAAATCAGTTATTTGCACTTGTCCCACCCGGGTTGAAATATTCTCGAAGTACAAAAAGTGATTTCCCTGCTTAAAAAGGATATCCGATGGCAATGTTCAATATCAGGTTATCCTTTCTCCACCCCGGATTGCCAAAGTCGACCTGGTTGGTTACCCAGCGCTCGCCTTGGGGCAACCAGGGTTTTTGCAGCGGCATTGCCAGGTCGAACCGGAGTACAAAAAACGAAACATCAATCCTGATCCCAAACCCTGCCCCGACGGCAACTTCGCGGAAAGAAGCCGGTAATACAAACGGGTTGCCGAGTTTTGCAGGGTTCGATTTCTGAAGCCACACATTCCCTGCATCCACAAACAAGGCACCTTTCACAAAACGGTAAATCCCGAAGCGGTATTCGGCATTCATTTCCATTTTCACCTCGCCTCCAAGCTGGAGGAAGCCTGTGTTTCCCGGGATTTGCCGGTATGTCCCCGGCCCCAGCGAATTGATGGGGAAAGCACGGATGCTATTCGGCCCGCCAGCGAAAAACTGCTTGCTGTAGGGCAGGGTGGAGGAATTGCCATAAGGTTGTGCGATGCCTGCAAACAAGCGCAAAACCATTTTGTCCTGGTTCCTGAAATTATAATACAAGCGTCCATCGGCGCTGAATTTGGCATATTGCGAGTAAACCGAGCCAAAAAGCGTTGAAGGGTTACCGGGCGAAGGGCTTTCACCGGCAAGGATTTTTGCCAGCGAAAACGCATTCCCGGCTGTTTCGGCAGTGCCATGGAAATAATACTGGACTTTCTTGTTGCTGAAAACCTGTTCGTTGTAAGTGTAAGCATAGTTAATTCCGCCCACAAATTGCTCCTCATAACTTTTTTTCAGAAACGGGTTTCTTGCCAATAAATCGACGAACGAAGCGGTTTTGTTGGTAAGCGAAGTGTAGCTGATACTTACCGGGTTGAATTCGTGTTCGTGTTTAATATTCCCCTTCCATTTGTAGCCAAACGAAAACTGGAAGGTGTTTAAATCGAAATAATTCACCCGCTTCATGAAGTTGTATGACATTGAAACGGCTGTTTTCGGTGTGTAAGTGCTGCGCGAACGAACCGTTTTGAACGGGACTAGCAAACGGGGGAACGTGAGCTGGAGCTGAGGGTTCCAGTTGTACGAAAAAAGGTTTCGGTTGCCGAGTTGCACTTCGAATGCCCCCGACATGTTGAAATCCAATACTTCCGCGCCATGGAAAGTGTTTTTGTTCTGCATGCTGAGGTTTAACCGTGGGCCGGTGTAATTGCTCGATTTTGAAACCAAATCCATTTCGGCACGGAAAGTATAATCGGGTATTGGGGTCAACAATACTTTCACATCCAGGAACCCGGGTGCCGTGGTGTCGCTCCCGGCAATTTTCACCTGTACGAATTTAAAATTCCCCATCGACATCAGCCGGTGCAGGGTAATGTTGTGGTATTCACGCGAGTAAACCTCATTTTTCCGCAGGTAAACCGACCGGTAAATAACCCCCGGACGGATATTCATTTCCTGTTTTTTGCCCACGAAAAAAGCTTTCCGGAATGCAAATGTGCTGGTGTCCGTGTTTTCATCGTTCAAGGTGTAATTCGGGTTGATAACCACCTTGCGGATGCGGTAAACCTGCAATGCTTGGCGGGGAACGCTGTCCTTCAAGGCTAGTTGAAGCGATACAGTGCCTTTTGTTTCCGACGTGTCGGCCCTGAAAACAAGGTAGTCGGGGCTGAAATAGAAATATCCTTTGTTCTTCAGGTGGCTGTCAATTCGAATCCGTTCATTTTGCAGGTTTTCGAGGTTATAGGTCGCGCCTTTTTTTATTGGCGAGTATTTCTTAATCCCCTGGATCAGTGTGTCAATGCTACTGTCCGGAATGGAATATGTCAGCTCCTTGATAACATATGGGCTGTGTATGTGGCTGGTGTAAATGATTTTAGCAGTCCTTTTCCCTTCCACAATGCGTGATTCGGTGTAGCTTTTGAAAATGCCCATGTTGAACAGCCGTGCATCGATTATGGCTGAAATTGCCACGGGCTTTACATCGCTGAGCAGAACAGGAGGTTCGCCGTATTTTCTCAGAGCCTTTTTAACGGGGCCTTTGGGTTCGTTGCCAGCCAGCATGTACATCCAGAGCCGGGGCCGCATTCCAAGGAATGCCTTATTCGGAAATGGGCGGACAACTTCGCCTGCCAATCCCTCGTATTTTTTCGTGTCCACCTTACCGCTCGAAACCATTTTCACTTCGGCCCCGGTGTACAGTTTCGCACCTTCGGGCAAATGCCGGATGCCGCTGCACGAGGCCAGCAACATGCATGTTATGGAAAAAAGATATAAATAAATTTGCTTCATAGACTGTACTGAAAATTCATTCGTTCGCAGGTTTCTTTACCGGTTTTTTGAAAATATCTTTCCATACATTAAAATTACGGACGTATACGATGCCTGCTCCGGTTTCAACCACTTGTCCTTCTATGGCTCCTTCGTATCGGTTTTTCCGGAAACCCTTCAGCCGGTAACGGCCGTCTTCCGTCACCTTATACTCAACCGAAACATCGCCCGTGATATCGCTGGCTGAGTTTTGCTTGGCCCTTTCGCCTTCCACATCGAGCGTACCGCCCAATTGGACGGTGAACCTTTGGTTGAACAACTGTTTTTTCAGGCCAATTTCAACCTGTGTACGACCTCCGGCCTGGCCTGCCTGGTAATCGTCGTAGGACTGGATGTCGAAATTTATGTCGACACCTGGAACAAGCTTGGAACTCAGCATGTTGAGCTGGGAACTTAAGAAGTTGCCCACCGTCGACCGCAATAGGACCGAAGTACCACCGCCAGCTTCGGTTTGCAACGGGTTTTCCTGGACAAACCGCCCCAGCACCAACAGGGCAAAAACCTGTTTGTTCAATGCCGAAGGGTCTTCGTTGAGCATATTGAGTTTTTGTGTGACCGCACCACCCAGAATTCCCTTTTCCCCGGGGGGAAGCTGGATTTCAAAACTGATTTCAGGCTTCATCAACTCGCCCCGCAGTTTTAAAACCACTTGGAATGGATATTTCATTTTATACCCTGCTTTATCGGCTTCACTCATTCCTGCTATCTGGTCGGCAACCAGGTCGATGGGTGCGGTTTTTACGTTGTAGGTTGCATCTATCGAAATGCCGGCATCAAACGGGTCGCCGTTCCAGGTAATGGTACTCCCGGCATTAATATCGAAATTCCGCTTGATAAGCGATTGCAGGGAAACCAGATAACTGCCATCAACCAGGTTGTATGCACCTGTGAGGCTCATTTTCCCGCTGCGGTCCATGGTCAGGCTCAATGCGGCTTCGCCTTTCACCACCAACGAGTCGGAACTTGATGGGTCCATCAGCAAGCGCAGGCTGGCTTTTTTGTCCACCTCGATAATCGACGAAAGGTCGAATCCGGAAAGTTGGGTTGTTGGTTTGGCTTTATCTTCGCCGGCTAATAAAATAGGATTTAATTTTGACGAGTCGTTGAATTCCACGGTCCCTTCGCCTTTGTTGGTCGTGAACCTGTCTTCGGGCACCACATAGGTGAAGTTTGACCCTTCCTTCATTTTCAACCGTGCGTTAACTACCGGCAACGAGATGGGGCCACTCACATCTATTTTACTGTCGATAAGCATTTTGCCGTAAAAATCCTTGTTACCGCTGGCTGTGGTGTTGAACAGCATGAAATCTTTTGTAGTCACTTTCAAACCGAAAACAAAGTCGGAAAACTGTTTCATTCCCACCGAGCCATCGATTGTGGCCGGGTGGTGCTGCGGGTCGAGCATGGTGAACGCATTGAAGTATATCCCATTGGGGTTCATCCGGATAGTTTCGTGCTTGAGTTCCAGCCGGTTGTTGATAACGGCAGGTTTCAACAGTACATTGTTGAAAACCAGCTCGCCCGTGATTTGTGGCGAATCGGTTTTGCCGGTAACCGAAAAATCCCCCTCCACGTTACCCGACGATTCCGTGATTTGCCCGAATGAAAACGCTTCGATTGTCTTCATCGAAAGCGAATCGACCAGTATCTTGAAAGCAAGGGAATTATCCCCGCCATTCGGATTGTATTGCCCGTTTATTTTCAGGTTGTTGCTTGTTCCTTTTAGGCTCAGGTCGATATCGAACTTGTCGGGATTCGGGTTTTCGGCTTTCAGGTGCAGGTTTCCTATAGGTATTCCATTGATTTCCATATTTCTGACAGTGGCATTAGCCACAATTCCATAGGTTTTGTTCAATTGCTTGAGCATTACCTTGCCATCCATTTGCCCGCCAACCAGGCTGGTGTCTTTTTCGATGATATGCGAGATGTCGTCCAGGCTGAAATTTTTCAGGCTGAAATTCAGGTCGTCGTTGAACCTGTCGTGAACCGAAGCTATTTTTATTTCGCTGCCAGCATTCGTAAGCAACAGGTTGTGGACCCGCAACCCGGACTTGCCGAATTCAATATAGTTGTCGTTTGCAATATCCCAGCGCGTGTTCATCAGGTAAAACTCGTCCGGAAGCAGTTCAAACTTGTAATTGCCGTTCGGTTTTGTAAGCTGGGAATGGAGCAGGAGCTTCCGCGTGTTTTTTTCGTCGGTTGACGTTACGTTTGCCAGGATTTTATTGCCGCCCATTTTCCCGTTGAATATGAAATTCCCGAACCTGACCTGTGAGTTCGAAATCCCCGAACTTGAAATGCTGTATTCCAGTTCATTGGCATTTGAGTTTACATCAAAATTCAAGTCGTCGACCTGCAACGAGCCGTATTGTATTTTATTGATTTCCGCGCTTATTTTCAATTCGTTTTTTTTGCTGTCGAAACTTCCTGAAATGCTCCCCGGCTGGAATTCTTTCAGTTCGGGCAGGAGGATTTCAGAAATAAGCGGGTGGTTGTGGAGCACGATTTCGAAAGCGAAATTCGATGATGCCGTGTCTGTTTTAGCTGTTTCTGAGCCACCAAACGGGAAATAATTGTTTAAAAACCGGGTTAACGAAGCCGGCAGGTTCACAGGTGAAGTTGAACCGTTATATTTCAGGCCAACAATGGCGCTGTTGATACTGAATTCGCTTTGGTTTCCCTTGTTCACCGAGGCCACAAAAAGCGAATCGAGTTTGTAGATTTTCCCTTCGCTGGCAATAACCAGGTTGGTGATTCCGGCTTTTCCGTTCAGTTTTTCCATTCTTCCCCCTTTCAAGTCGGCGGTGGCGGTAAAACCTATGCGCATGTCCCGTTGGGTGAAATTCAGCTTTTGGAGATTGGCAACCAACACATTGAAACTGAACTTGTAATATTCCTGCCCCGGATTCATGTCCACAAGCCCATCGAATTCAAAATCAGCGTTCTTATCTTCCATTTTCACCTTTCCGGCAAACCGCCTTCCTGCGATGTCACCATCAATATTCAAGTTGTGGTAGGTGTATTTGTTGAGGTGTATTTTCGAAACTTGGGCCTTGATATTGGCCTTCAGGGTGGTTGGGTCGAGTCCCCGGCCTTTTGCGGAAGCAGTGAGGCTAACCGGGCCGTACTTGTTCTTGTCTTTCAGCACACTGCCAAGGTCCAATTCGTTCAGTTCCAGTTTTGTGTCAAAACGTTGGCTCGCGTCCAATTCGGCTGTAAGGTTCGCATTCCCGAGGCTGGTTG
>DATGXD010000008.1:0-2263 GCA_035299105.1 Paludibacter sp.
ACGCTACATCTTCTACAAACTGGGCGAGGAAAAAACAATCGAACTCTTCTTCGAAGCATACAACGAAGTGAAAAAAGACCCAAGCATGGTGTACACCCCTTCGGAAATGAAGGAGAAAAACAAAACACCGGATTTTGATTCCCTCGTATTTAAAAGCAAGGACTTCGAATTGTGGAAGGAGCGCTATGCAACCGCACAAAAGCAGGACGAATTGTTTGCCGTAACAATTCCCATTGAAGATGGGAATGCGGATGGCGAAACATTCCTGAAAATCGCCGACTTTGCCGAAGCTTTTGGCAATGACGTGATCCGGTTCACCACCCGCCAGAACATCCAGTTGCGCAATATACCCGCCATATACCTGGGGAACGCGTACCAGCTGGTGAAATACATCGAACAGAGGGCCGACATCCCAACCATTGCCAATAACATCATTTCCTGTACGGGAGCCGACACCTGCCGGCTGGGCATTTGCCTTACCAAAGGCGCGGCTTCGGCCTTACGGGCCAGGCTGCGCGAAAGCAACTTGCCACTGGACGATGTCCAGGACTTCAGCATCAATATCTCGGGCTGCCCCAATTCCTGTGCGCAGCAACGCTGGAGCGACCTGGGTTTTGCAGGAAAGGTAATGCGCAACGGCCGCATGTTCCCCGCCTACACGGTTTATGCCGGGGCAAACCGGAATGGCACCGGGGAATTGGGCGATGCATTGGGCGTGGTAAGTTCAAAAGACCTCCCCGGTTTCTCGGTGGATGTATTGCAGTCGTACCTCGGGCTAAAAAAACAGTACCGGACTTTTAGCAGTTTTGTGAAAGGCGAAGGGGGAACCATCATCAAAGACCTGGTCGAGAAATACGCCAACGTGCCATCGTTCGATGAAAACAAGGATTATTATTATGACTGGGGCAGCGCCGAAATTTTCTCGGTGGTCAACAAGGGCCAAGCCGAATGTTCTGCCGGGCTTTTCGACATGATCGATGTGGATGCCAACACCATCCGCGAGGCGTTAAGCAAACTGGAGACCCAAAGCTCCAACGAATTGTTGCACACCCTCGCCTTCTCGGCCTCGCGCATGCTGCTGATAACCCGTGGGGCCGAACCGAAAACCACCGAAGATGTTTACACCCTGTTTATCGAAAAATTCATACAGGCCGGCTTGGTAAGCAGCAAGTTTAGCAGAATTGTCGAAACAGCAAGGACAAACCCCCAGGCCGACCTCACCCCGCACAAAAAAGAAATTGCAGAACTCGGGAACACGGTTATCGGGCTCTACGAAAGCATGGACGACTCGCTCCAGTTTAAAAACATCCCGGAACAAAAAACAGAGCCACAACCAAGCGGGACTGCAACAACTATCCGGACAAAAGACTTGCGGGGGGTAACATGCCCACTCAACTTTGTAAAAACCAAAATCGAACTCTCGAGCCTCAAGTCGGGCGATTTGTTGGAAGTTTGGTTAGACGACGGGCAGCCTATCGAGAATGTGCCGGGTTCGCTCCGCAACGAGGGGCATCAAATCCTGGCAACCGACCCTGTCCAGGACTACTGGAAAGTATTGGTAAGGAAAGGGTAAGCACAAAACCAAGAGCCGCATTCGTCCCGCCCCGCCCATTTGCAACCGTATGTTGCCGCAGTGGCAACCTGTAAGGCAGTATGTCCCGACCCCGGGTTCTGTAAATGGAATGGGGGTCAGGGCAGCAAGCCCGGCATGATGCATCTGAAATGGACATTGCCCCTTCGGGGGCGCATCGCGTATGTTCATTGCATTTATAAACCCGACGCGCCCACTTCGCGTTCTGCATCGGGCTATTATATGCCGGGCTTGCAGCCCAAAGACAAAGAAATACCAGCCAGGGGAGCATAGCGGGTGTCGTGCGGCCGTGGTTTGGTTCGCTTAGTTGTCAATTAATTCTTGGATTTCGTTTAAGTGCAAATCAATATGCCAAAGATAACCTTCAATCATTTCTTGTAGAGTCACTTTAGTGCCTTCAAAGTCATGCCAATAGTTGTCAAGTTTAGATTGGTCAACAGATTTGATAACTTGAACCATGTGTAAGTTAAAATATTTCCATAGTTGAATCAGATTATTCCAATCTTCGGTTTGAAAATCCTGAATAGCTATCCACAGGTCATTGTCTTGCCGATAGTCAGGAAATATCAAGTTGGTGTTGTATTGCAGCCTAATCATCCGTTGGTGATTGTTTGAGGCAGAATCAATCAAATGCCCAAGAATCTGTTTAATTGTTCGATTCTGGTTATTCCT
>DATGXD010000009.1:0-12090 GCA_035299105.1 Paludibacter sp.
TTGCATACGTGTTACTCACCCGTGCGCCGGTCGCCACCATCGTATTGCTACTCATGTGCTGCCCCTCGACTTGCATGTGTTAGGCCTGTCGCTAGCGTTCATCCTGAGCCAGGATCAAACTCTTCGTTGTATCTCTTTTATTTGCTCGGATGCTACCTCTTTATTTATTGTAGAAAATTGACGTGGTATAATAAAAATTTACCTTTCCTTATACTACATTATTTCGTTGTTCATGTATTCTCAAAGATCGTCGCTCCCCGGACGCGGCCCGCCAGCGTGTGGCCGGCAACCGCCCGCCGCTTCACAGCGGCATACCGAAAAGACTTTCCGTCCAACCGGGCAGCCCCCTGCCCTGGTTTCCCAATGCGGCCCCCCGGGGCCTTCCCCCTGAAAGCGGGTGCAAAGGTAATGCTTATTTCCGAACCGGCAAGCACTGCCGGGATTTTTTTTGTTTTATTTTTCCCGGCCCCCGGACCCGGGCGGCCGTGCTTTCCTCCAAAAGCGGGTGCAAAAGTAGCGGGTTTTCCGTTACAAACCAAATCTTCCCGCAAAAAAAACATGCCGCGCGGCATGGATACGGGGGCAAGGCACTGGGCGACAACATGTTCAAGGCTGAAAAAAAACGGGATTTTTTTCCCGCCAGCAGGCCGGGGAGGGGCCGTGGGGGCCGCCCGGACCCGGGATTTTAACGGATGGCGCGGCGGATGCCGGGGGAAACACCGCCCACAGCGCCGGACTTGCACCCCAAAACCCATGCATTCCATTACAAAAAAACTGAAAAATGTTGGCATGAACTGAGAAAAAACCGAGTTCAGATTGTAAATCCAACCTTAAAAAAGTGTTCCTTTCCATTATTCCCATCTCCAGAATACCAAAAATTCCGATAATCCAGAGGAGAAGATTATCGGAATCAATGGAAAAATGAAGTAAATTTCGTGGCTAACAAACTGCAAAATGCAGTTTCAGAATGGTAATTGGCTAAAAGAATTCTTCAATGCATCATATAATAACAGCCGATTGGCTAAAACTTGGCCGATTCCGGTTACGATTTTGATGGTTTCCATAGCCATCATGCTTCCGATAATACCCGGAATTGCTCCCACAACACCAACGGGCGAGGACAAGTTGGCCGGTTCGGAACCAAAAATATCTGCATAGGAGTAGCTGTTATTGTAATTGAAAACACAAAGCTGGCCTTCGAACCCGCAAATAGACCCATGTACAAAAGGGATATTGTGCCTTTTTGAATTTGCATCGATAATATGCCGCGATTCGTAATTGTCGGTACACCCCACCACCACATCGTATCCGGGGAATAGTTCATCGGCAAAATCACTTGTAAGGTATCTATTATATACGTGTATATCGACTGCACTGTTTAGTTGCTTCATTTTCGCCCCGGAGAGGCCGGCTTTTGATTGCCCCACCTCGCTTTCGGTATAGAGAACCTGGCGTTGCAGGTTGGAAAGCGAAACGACATCGCCATCCACGATGCCAATTGTACCAACACCTGCTGCCACTAAATATTGCATTACGGGACATCCCAGGCCACCGGCACCAACAACCAGCACCTTTGCATTCTTAAGCTTAGCCTGGCCTTCTTCGCCAAAACCATGCATTATAATGTGCCGGTTGTACCTCTCCTTCTCGGATTGACTTAGCATCATCGGATTGTCATTTTAAAGTCATTGAAGGCAACCATCCCAGTCTTTCCAAACTGCTTCATAGCCTTTACTTTTGATCATTTCACTAATCTCCCCGGGAGAACGGTCATCGCTGATGGCGAATTGTTCCAACTCCTTGCTACCCTGGGCATAGCCTCCCGGCTCGGTTTTGGAACCGGCACTCATGGAAGTGACCCCGAGTTTCAGCATATTGTCGCGAAATTTTGGCTGTTCGCGGGTGGAAAGTGCGATTTCCACTTCTTCGTTATATATACGGTATGCACAGATTAGCTGCAGCAAATCGTGGTCGGTCACAATGCAATTAGGCTCGTAGGAACCGGCAAAGGGTCTCATCCTCGGAAAAGACACGCTGTACTTTGTGCGCCACCAGGCTTTTTCAAGATAATTGATATGCACTGCCGTGAAAAACGAATCGGTCCGCCAGTCTTCCAACCCAAGCAAGCAACCAAGCCCCACTTTGCGGACACCCGCTTCGCCCAACCGGTCGGGTGTTTCGAGGCGGTATTGCATGTTGGCTTTTTTGCCCCGAGGATGGTAAACCCCATAGCGAGCGGGATGATATGTTTCCTGATAGATGTAAACCGAATGCAAACCCTCATCGACCAAGGTTTTATATTCATCGGTATCCATGGGCGCCACTTCTAAGGAAATGAGTGAAAAGTGGGGTTTGATAAGCCGGATCATTTTTCGAAGATATCCGCAACCATTTTTACGTGGATGTTCACCCGTCACCAGCAGGATGTGTTCGTAGCCCATGGCTTTTATCACCTCAATTTCCTTCAAAACCTGTTCCTCGTTGAGCGTCACACGGCTGGTTTTGTTTTCGTGGCGGAATCCGCAATACACGCAGGAGTTTGTACATTCGTTCGACAAATACAGGGGAACATACAACTGGATGGTTTTCCCGAAACGCTTTTGGGTGATTTGATGGCTCAAAACGGCCATTTGCTCCAGGTAGTTTCTTGCAGCCGGAGAAATCAACGCCTTGAAATCTTCCAATGTCCTTTTTGATTTGGACAATGCCGCTTCGACGTCCGCTGTTGTTTTGAAATAAATAGAGTCCTTAACCTCGTCCCAGTTGTACTGTTGGAGTATATCGTTGAATGTCATAATAGTTACGAGTTACAAGTATTTAGTTACGAGAGAGAAACAAGTAGAAAAGTAGACAAGTAGACGAGTAAACAAGTAAACGACTATATGAATAGACAATCCACAAGCGTTTAAATATCAAATACTAATCTTCTTGAAAATTTTTTCAGAATTACTTTGTGAATGATAATTTCAAGCACTCACAAAGTTTTCTCAATCACAATTCATTCAAAAAAGCCGTAAGCGGACTGGATGCATGGGCCACGTAGCCGACCGGAGCGAGTTTTGCTTCGAATGCCATTCGGCCAGCCTCGACCGCTTTCCGGAATGCAAGCGCCATCCGGACCGGGTCGTTTGCAACCGCGATGGCTGTATTGACCAACACGGCATCGGCACCCATTTCCAAGGCATCGGCCGCATGCGATGGGGCGCCAATTCCGGCATCGACCACCACTGGCACATTGCTTTGTTCGATGATAATGCGTAAAAATTCGCGGGTTTGCAACCCCTGGTTCGAGCCAATGGGCGAGCCAAGCGGCATGACAGCAGCAGCTCCGGCTTCTTCCAATTTTTTACACAGAACAGGATCGGCCTGGATATAAGGCAAAACCACAAAACCCTCTTTGGCCAAAACCCGCGTAGCTTCGAGCGTTTCTTCGCCATCGGCCAACAAGTATTTCGGGTCGGGATGTATTTCGAGTTTTATCCAGTTTGTACCCAAGGCCTCGCGAGCCAGTTGGGCGGCAAAAATGGCTTCCTTGGCATTTCGAACCCCGGAGGTATTGGGCAAAAGGTTGATTCCAGGATGTTTTAGGTGCCTCAGGATATCATCGGAATTGTTGCCGATTTCCACACGTTTCAGGGCTACAGTTACCAATTCGGAACCCGAGGCCAGGATGGCTTCCTCCATGGTGGTGTTCGAATTGAATTTACCAGTCCCGGTAAACAGGCGCGACTCGAATCGTTTGCCTGCAATAATTAAGTCTTTCATTTCAATAATATTTTTTTGACCGACAACTTCATAGTGGAGCTTGTAGGCCTGTAAATTTCATTTTATTATGTAGCTCGTAATAATTAATGATGTGTTTTTGTTATCAACAATTCAACAATCAGACACACAGACTTGCAACCTGCCTGCCGCAGGTAGGCTCGTAACTATTTACTCGTAACTACATATCAATTCCTGGTAATATTGAATATTCTCCTCAATCCTACCATTTTTCATAATGGCACCTGCCAACGCAATGCCGTGGATTCCAGTTTGTTTCAGGCTTTCGATATCGGTATCGAGAATGCCTCCGATGGCAACGACCGGGATATTCAAACGCCTATCAACCAACCCCGAAAGAATCCTTTCATATCCATCACGGCCTAAAACCGGGCTGAGGTTCTTCTTGGTGATGGTGAAACGGAACGGCCCCAAACCCACATAATCCACCCCTTTTTCAACCAGTTGGACAATGTCTTCCAGCGTATTTGATGTTCCGCCAATAATGTACCTGTTTCCAAGAATGGCCCGGGCTTCGGAAGGACACATGTCCATTTTCCCCAGATGAACACCGTGCGCCCCGGTTTTTTTTACCAGTCCGACACAATCGTTGATAAGTAAAATGGCATTGTGCGCATTGGCCACGGGTACAATTTTCAATGCTTCCTGCTCGATTATTTCCAGTGGAGTGTCTTTCATCCGCAGCTGCACCCACTTGCAACCCGCCTCGTAGGCACGGATGGCCTGTTCGGCATGCGAAATTGCAGGGTGATCGGAAGTAATAAAATGCAAGTTTGCTATTTCCTTATCTATCGGCATGGTGGTATCCTAAATTTAAGTCGTTACTAAGTATGAATTTTTCAACGTATGCCTTGCCTTTTATGCAGCTATCGGTCAGTGAATTTCCATTTGCCAGAAAAGCCGCAATAGCCGCAGAAAGCACACAGCCGGTTCCGTGTTTTGATTTCCCATGGAAAGACGTTCCGGGTATTTCCGTACAATTCCCTCCTTCGACCAGCAAATCGCATCCGGTTTTCTCCGGGCGATGACCGCCTTTGATTAAAATGGCGGTTTGGAGTTTGTGTCCGTTCAGAATTTCGAGGTCGGCTCCCCACAATGTTTCAAATTCGTTCCAGTTCGGAGTTATAAGCGTACAGTTTTCTTCCAAGAATTGCAATTCCAATGAATTCCCGGTGTGGAAATTAAAACCCGACGAGCTTTTCAGGATAGGATCCCAAATGATTTTCAGGCCGGGTTGCAGCCTTTTTGCCGTTGAAACGATTTGGAACAACATCTCGAAATCCTGAACCAGCCCTATTTTCAATACCCCGAAGTCATAGTTTCCCAGCAAGGTTCCAAGTTGCTTTTTGATTGTTTCGGCAGCCACCCATTCTACGCCAAGGAAAAGGCTATCGGTCTGGAGGGTGTTCGATGTAATGATTCCCATACCATACACCCCCAGCATTTCAAACGTTTTCACATCCGAAAGTACGCCTGCCCCGGCCGTCGGGTCGAATCCGGCAACAGCTAAACAATATGGACGGTTACCAGCCATTCCTGAAATCCTGCAAGATATTTATAATTTCACTTTCCGTGCAGCCTGCCTTCAGCGGTTCCCAAACACTTCCCAGCACGGCAAAGTCATCGAAACCCATTTCCCAGACAGATTTTAATTTGTCCGGAGTTATTCCTCCCAAAGCCACAATATTATAATTCCGCTTCGCGGATAGTTTTGTTTTCAACTCATCAAAATCCCATTCCTTGCTGTAGCCTTCCTTTGAAACCGAAGGAAAAACGGGGCTGAACAAAATATAATCGACTGCGCGCACCCCTTCAAGTCCGGCCAACTCATGCACAGCCATGCTTTTAACACAGTTTTTGTCCGCAAAATCGGGCAACAACGGTTTGGTTTTTTCAGTAAAATGAATCCCTTTAAGCCCAAACGAATCCAGCAAGCCGTAATGGCTGTGAATCATAACCTGCCGATGGAACCGGTTGTCAATTTTTGAAATATAATCAACCACCATACCCTCGTCGAAGTCCGGTTTACGGATATGAAGCGTTTCCAAACCCTTTTCAAACAAAGCGTTTATTATTTCCATTTCGCACGGAACAGGTTGTGGATTGGTAACGAGTATCATAGTTTAACCCGAACGGGATTTGATTACAAATATATTTCGCTCCCCGCCTCCTTGAAAAGCCTGGCTTTCGATTCCAGTTTTTCCGACATTTCACGGATTTCGTGGCTGGCTTTCATGGAGCAGAAATGCTCGCCGCACATGGAGCAGAAATGGGTGGACTTGTAACCTTCGTCGGGCAGGGTGGAATCGTGGAAACACATGGCCTTCTCGGGATCGAGCCCGAGAGCGAACTGGTCTTTCCAGCGGAATTCGAACCGGGCCTTACCCATGGCATTGTCGCGGATACCGGCACCGGGAAAACCTTTCGCCAAATCGGCCGCATGGGCAGCCAGCTTGAATGCCACCACGCCTTCACGAACATCCGTTTTATCGGGCAGCCCCAAATGCTCTTTCTGGGTCACATAGCACAGCATGGCCGTACCCAGAACCGCAATCATTGTTCCTCCAATGGCCGAAGTAATGTGGTCGTAGCCCGGTGCAATGTCCGAAACCAGCGGGCCGAGCGTGTAAAACGGCGCTTCGTCGCATTCGGTCAACTGCAAGTCCATGTTTTCCTTGATTTTGTGGAAAGGCACATGGCCCGGCCCTTCAATAATCACCTGCACATAATGTTTACGCGCAATTTTATTTAATTCGCCCAGTGCTTTCAACTCGCCGAACTGGGCGCGGTCGTTGGCATCGGCAATGCAGCCCGGGCGCAACCCGTCGCCCAACGAAACGCCCACATCGTACCTGGCCAGAATCTGGCATATTTCATCGAAATGCGTGTACAAAAAGTTTTCCTTGTGATGCGCCAGGCACCATTTTGCCATGATGGCACCGCCACGCGACACAATCCCGGTCACGCGTTTTTGAGTCATCGGGATATGGTGCAACAACAACCCGGCGTGGATGGTGAAATAATCAACCCCCTGCTCGCACTGTTCAATCAAGGTATCCTTGTAAACCTCCCAATCCAGGTCTTCCACCTTGCCGTTGACCTTTTCCAATGCCTGGTAGAGCGGAACCGTTCCCACCGGAACCGGCGAATTGCGAACAATCCACTCCCGGGTTTCGTGAATATTGATACCTGTAGAAAGATCCATAATGGTATCGGCACCCCAGCGGAACGACCAAACGGCTTTTTCCACTTCCTCGGCAATGCTCGACGTGGTGGGCGAATTCCCGATATTGGAATTGATTTTCACCAGGAAGTTCCGGCCAATAACCATCGGTTCCGACTCGGGGTGATTGATATTTGCGGGCAAGATAGCACGCCCGGCGGCAATTTCGTCGCGGACAAACTCAGGGGTGATAAATTTCAACGACGCAGCCAGTTTGCTTTTGCCTGTGTTTTCGTAATATTCCTTCGAACGTTGGTTTTCGCGGATGGCCGCATATTCCATTTCGGGCGTGATAATCCCCTGGCAAGCGTAGTAATACTGCGAAACGCATTTACCTTCCTTGGCTTGTAATGGTTTGGTATTCTTGTGGTTGAAGCGCAGGTGGTCGAGCCTGGCATCGTCCAGTCGCTGGCGGCTGTATTCCGAGGTGTAAGTGTCGAGCATTTGCACATCGCCCCGGTCGAGTATCCATTGTTCGCGGAGTTTTGGCAATCCCTTTTCCAAATCTATCGGGATTTGCGGATCGGAATACGGGCCCGAAGTATCGTACACGGTGACAGGTTCGTTTTTTTCGATGGAACCATTAGCCAGCAGGGTGTCGGCAAGTTGTATTTCGCGCATGCCAACCCGGATATTGTGTATTTCACCCTGGACATACACTTTTTTTGAATTTGGAAATGGCTTTCCAAACACTTCATTTAGTTCTGAAATCATAAATAATCAAGATGTGGTTTTAGAAAAAAGCCGGATGGAAAAAACAGGAGCAAAACAAGCGTGTCAACCGCCTTGGCTTGCCTTGATTATCAATACCTTGTCGCCTGCTTGGAGTTGTGAAGCCTCCCACGAATGCCTGGGCACAATGCTTTCGTTGACAGCAACCGCCATACCCGCAGGTTGGAGCTGGAGTATGATGTAAACCAAGTCGTTTATGGTAGTTCCTTCGGGAACTGCTGTTTGTTCGTCGTTAATCCGGATTGTCATATCAAATAAAAAATGGTTTGTTTTTATTTGAAATTAGGGGAAGGATAGCTGCAATAGCCGGGAAAGTATTTCCTTGTCAGCATTACCTGACCAGGTTCAATGGGTATAATCTCAGCCGCGTGGCACCCCTCTTTTAATTTCGGTTGCAAATGTAAGAAAAAGTTTCGAACCCGCAACCAAATAAGAGTTACAAGAATATTGCATGGGAACATCAAGGCTTGCAAAAGCAAAAGGCCGTTTCCTTGAAAAAGAAACGGCCTTTTATGTATGCAAATGCAAGTAGCCCGCAGCAATTGCAGGACTACAGGCTACAAACTAAATCACGCTTTTCCGGCACTACCCAGCACGTTCACTGTTTTGTGGGCATAGAGTTTTTTCAGTTCATCGCGGGCAGGGCCGAGGTATTTGCGGGCATCGAACTCTCCCGGTTTAGTTGCAAATACTTCGCGGACAGCAGCAGTCATGGCCAGACGGCCGTCGGAGTCAATATTGATTTTACAAACAGCCGATGTAGCTGCCTTGCGGAGCTGTTCTTCGGGGATACCGATTGAATCTACCAGCTTACCACCGAATTGGTTGATTTTTTCAACATATTCCTGTGGAACTGAAGAAGCACCGTGAAGCACGATAGGGAAACCTGGGATTTGTTTTTCGATTTCTTCGAGGATGTCGAAACGCAATGGGGGAGGAACCAGGTGGCCGTTTGCATCGCGTGTACATTGGGCAGGAGTAAATTTGTTAGCTCCGTGCGAAGTACCGATAGAGATAGCCAGCGAGTCAACACCGGTGCGGGTTACAAAGTCAACTACTTCTTCGGGACGTGTATACGTGTGGTGTTCGGCAACAACATCGTCTTCAACGCCTGCCAGTACGCCAAGCTCGCCTTCAACGCTTACTCCGTGGGCGTGTGCATATTCAACCACTTTTTTAGTGAGGGCAATGTTGTCTTCGTAAGAGTGGTGCGAACCGTCGATCATTACCGAAGAGAAACCCGAGTCAACACAGCTTTTGCACAATTCGAATGTATCGCCGTGGTCGAGGTGAAGGGCGATAGGAATATTCAAGCCCAATTCTTTGGCATATTCCACAGCTCCCTGAGCCATGTAACGGAGCAAAGTCTGGTTGGCATATTTGCGGGCACCGCTTGATACCTGGAGGATAACCGGAGATTTTGTTTCAACACAAGCAGCAATAATCGCTTGCAACTGTTCCATGTTGTTGAAGTTGAAAGCAGGGATAGCATATTTGCCTTCAATAGCTTTTTTGAATAAGTCATTGGTGTTCACCAATCCTAAATCTTTGTAATTTACCATTTTTGTTGAATTTAGTAGTTTGATAATTTGACCACAAAAGTACTCTTTTTTTGTCACATATAAAACAAAAAACGGCCAATATCTTTTATTTTGGAATACCGGACAGATTCTTCCGGATTTGATAAAATCGCGCATACCGGGCAATCCTCAATAACTAAAACCCAGCTTTGTCAATCCCCGTTTCACATCGGCATTTTTCATGAACAGGCTCCACAACAATCCGCTCCGGTAGTTTTCAATCATCACGGCAATGGGTCCCTGGCCTATAGCCCGGTAGCTATGAACCACCTGCTGTCCCTCGACCATATCCATGTTGAATGCATCGTAGAAACCAAATTTCCCGAAGAGTTTTCTCCCCTTCACGAAATAAAAATTCCGCAAGGCGTTCAACGATTCTGTTGGAGTATACACAATGGACGAAATGGCTGCCGTGGGCGAAATAGTCCCGTTTTCTTCCTTCGTCCCGGGGCGATGCGGGGAATATCCGTCTACCGGGTCGTCGGACAAGGTGAAGCCCCAACAGGAGGGTCCAAGCCCCTCATGTTTGTTTGGATTTTCGGTGGCGTAAGCTACCTGGACCAGGGCGTGTTTGCGGTTCTGTTCGAAATAATTTGTGCTGCCATCGGTCAGCCCGTTCGGGTTCAATCCCAGGAACGAATAATGGGCAAAGGACAGCGGGCCTCCATATTCCATTCCCAAATCCAGTTTGACCCCGTAGTAATTTTTGCCGTTCAGGTAATAACTGGATTTCTTGTACCCATTCTCGTACACCGAACGCTCGATGGGATAAGTGGGCGAAGAAGCCGCCAGCACATAGGCAATGAGGGCCTCGTCAAAACCGTTAAGGCTGCGGCTCATCTTCCACCCGTGGTTTTTCGACCAGTACGAGTACAGCAAGTCGGTGCCGCGGGTGTACCAGCTCCATTCCACCGTTTCCCAAAGCCGGCTTATACGGTCGACAAGCAGCTTTTCGTCTGCATTGTTCTTGTTGAAATACGCCGAGGCTGCCAGTAGACCTTCCATCAGGAAAGCAGTCGCCACCAAATCGCCACCATCGCCGTACCGGCCGGGGCTGAAAACTTCCCCTGTCCCAGCATCATACCAGTGAGCCCATGCCCCGTGGAACCGTTCGGCCTTTTCCAGAAAACCGACAATCTTCCCAATTGCCTCAAAAGCTTCGGCACGTGTGAAATATTTGCGCTCGACCCCGGCCACCAATGCCATTACCCCAAAGCCGGTTCCACCCGTAGTGACAATGTCGCCATCGGTGTTGTTGCATCGTTCGCGCGCCATGCCGGTAATCGGTTCGGCAAAATCGAAGAAGTAGCGGGTGGTATATCGCTGTGTCATATCGAGCAAGGCTTCCTGCGTGGCTGGAATCATTCCGATGGTTATTTCAAACCGCGCTGCTTCCTTGCTTTCGGGAGGCAGGCCTTTGGGTACGACACGGTAAACCAGGTCCTGTTTCTTTTCTACTGGCTTTGACATAAAGTCGAAGTAAGAATCCCAGTTTGTCTCGGCAATTTTTCTAAAAAGCCTTTTTTGCGAATCATAGCGGTAGATTTCTAACAGGAAATTATTCGGGTTCTCCCAGTTGAGTTCGGCGTGGGCGGGATACCCCGCCCCTTTCAGGCCCTGGATGGGAATAAGATTTGGCTTTTGTGCCGCGAGCCAACCAAAAGCCACAGAGAGTGCGTACAGGGTAAATAATTTCCTAACCATATCCAACTTTAATTTTTAGACTCCCCCATATACGGGAAAAGCCGGATTAAAACCAAATGCGGAAAATTATTTCCCTGTTGATTACCTTGACATGCAGGAAATAAAAACCGTTTTTACTGAAACACCCATATTAATTAACGCGAGTTCGATGATAAGACGAACTCACCGGAACCAATGGAAATGGATATTGGAATCCCCTTCGAACTTATATAATTCGGACTTATATAAAATGTAGAGGGGAATCTTATCCCGAACCCACGTTAATTATCCTATTGTCCCGGCCAAGTGCATTTAAAACCCTTATTAGCATATATTTAGTATCAACATGCAAAAACCAGGTTTAGTTTAATCCACATGTGTTTTTTTATTTCAACCTTTTAGTTGCCGAAAACAACTGGCGTTTTTTTGTAAAGAAAATGCCCCCTCGAAACAAATTTGTACGAGGGGGCATTGGAGGATAAAGAATCCTGGTTCCTGCTTATTTCTTGTAATACTTCATGGCTTCGGGCAGGAATTCTTTCAACTTCGCAATCCGCTTTGCATCCGATGGATGGGTACTCATGAATTCTACCGGGGCTCCTGTCGAATTCGCCGCCATCCGTTCCCAGAATGCTATGGATTCACTGGGGTCGTACCCGGCCATAGCTATGAAAATAAGACCCAGATGGTCGGCTTCGTACTCGTGCTGGCGCGAATAGGGCAAAATCACCCCGAACTGCGCCCCAGCCCCATACACCATATTGATAGCCGTACGGGTGGTGGCTTTTTGGTTCTGCAACAGCATATCAGTGAGTGCAGCACCGTATTGCAAACCCATTTGCTGGCTCATGCGCTCGTTGCTGTGGTTGGCCACCGCATGGGCAATCTCGTGTCCGAGCACCACGGCCAACCCTTTTTCGTCGCGGGTGACAGGCAGGATTCCATCGTACACTACCACTTTCCCGCCAGGCATGCAAAACGCGTTCACGGCCGGGTCTTTTACCAGGTTGAATTCCCAGGCATATTTGGCCACTTCCGCCGATTTTCCATGGGTGTTCAGGTATTCTTCCACCGCATTGGCTATTCTTT
>DATGXD010000010.1:0-8738 GCA_035299105.1 Paludibacter sp.
CACACCTACGAACGTGTGGACAAGCCGCGGGGCGAATTCTTCCATACCAACTGGACCGACCGTAGGGATGGGGCCGTTTCGGCAACATAGCTGCCCTGAAATGCCCGGCAGCAGTTTTGTGGAAACCTTCTCCACCCGCTGGAAAAATTATTGTCCCAATGGGGTTTGTTTAATTCCATTTGCTGCCTTGTTGCACAAAGTGGAGCATTTTATGCAGCTTTTTTAGAATTTAAGGAAAAAATAAGTATCTTTGTCGCCGAAATTTTTATAATTCATTATTCAGAAACACATTCATATGAAATTATTAGAAGGAAAAGTAGCCATCGTTACAGGTGCTGCCCGTGGTATCGGAAAAGCCATTGCCCTCAAACTGGCCAGCGAAGGTGCTGCCATTGCATTTACCGATCTGGTTATCGACGACAACGCGTTGAACACGCAAAAGGAAATTGAAGCTTTAGGCGTAAAGGCAAAAGGATACGCCTCGAACGCGGCAAATTTCGACGAAACTCATACGGTGGTAGATGCCATTGTAAAAGAATTCGGCCGCGTGGATGTCTTGGTTAATAATGCCGGGATTACCAAAGACGGTCTGATGATGCGCATGAGCGAAATGCAGTGGGATGCCGTGATTAACGTGAACCTGAAATCTGCTTTTAACTTCATCCACGCCTGTACCCCCATAATGATGAAACAAAAAAGCGGCAGCATTATCAATATGAGTTCCGTGGTTGGTGTTTCGGGAAATGCAGGACAAGCTAACTATTCCGCTTCGAAAGCCGGTATGATTGGCCTTGCCAAATCGGTGGCCAAGGAATTTGGTTCACGTGGTATCCGTGCCAATGCCATTGCTCCGGGGTTCATTGAAACTGAAATGACACACGCCCTAACCGACGAGCAACGTGCCAAATGGAGCGAAGCAATTCCATTGCGCCGTGGCGGTAGTCCCGATGAAGTGGCAAAAGTGACCCTCTTCCTCGCTTCTGATTTGTCGAGCTATGTGAGCGGGCAGGTAATCAATGTGTGTGGTGGCATGAACACCTGATCTTGATTGCTTTCTCCGGAAATGTTTTTGAAGCGCTTCAAAGTAATTATTTTGAAGCGCTTTTTCATTTGTATAAAACAGGTCGTTCTATATTCGGAACAGTATTTTTTCGTATTATGTAATAGTTATATTATTGTATTTATTGCATAATGTAACATAAAATATATGAATAATATAAAATATAAATTCGCTATTATGTTTTTAATTGCTTGTAAAACAGTATATTGGGTGTATTGTAACCTGTGGATTGCAATATGGCAGGATAACCCTTTAGAATCAATTTTTAGGCATAAATCTTCGTCAATTTGAAAAAAAAATTGTTCCTTTGCAGCGTTTTTTCAAAAAGAATATATAAACCAACCGATTTATGAATAGTATTTCCCTATTTCCGGTCGTTTTGCTGACCGGAATTGTATTAGTAATTTCTGGTCTTGGCATTGCAATTTTGCTCGCACCAAAATCGTTCAACCTGCAAAAAGGAGAACCTTACGAATGTGGGATACCAACACATGGTACTTCATGGATGCAGTTCAAAACAGGTTATTACTTGTATGCCATTTTGTACCTGATGTTCGATGTTGAAACAATATTCCTGTTTCCCTGGTCGACTGTCGTACGGAGTTTAGGTTATAACGGTTTAATGAGCATTTTGTTCTTCATTGTTATTTTGGGATTAGGACTTGCTTATGCTTGGAAGAAAGGAGTTTTGAAATGGAGTTGAAAAATATTGATATAAAAGGAATTCCCACAGAGGAGTTCAACGACAACGAGTACCTTGAAAATTATATCAAGGAACTTGAAGCAAATGGAGTAAATGTGGTTCTGAGCAAAATTGATGACCTGATAAACTGGGGACGTTCGAACTCGGTTTGGCCACTGATTTATGCCACCAGCTGTTGCGGGATTGAATTCATGGCTACTGCCGCCGCACACCACGACATCGCCCGTTTCGGGATGGAAGTAACGCGCAACAGCCCACGCCAGGCCGACCTGATGATTGTAGCCGGCACCATGGTACATAAAATGGCGCCGCTGATTAAACGCGTTTACGACCAAATGGCAGAGCCAAAATATGTGCTCGCCATGGGTGCTTGCGCCATTTCGGGCGGTCCGTTTGTGAATTCATACCACGTGGTAAAGGGTGTTGACCAGATTGTTCCCGTCGACGTGTACGTTCCCGGATGCCCGCCACGCCCCGAATCGTTGTTCTATGGCCTTATGCAATTGCAACGGAAAATAAAACTGGAACAGTTTTTAGGAAACCAAAAGAGATAATGTCTCCGGTCTTTATATTCGGGACTGGAAAACACACGTTGTCTTTTTCAAAATAATAAAAAACAACTAATCTAATTCCCCGGCCGGGGTAAAGGTTATATTATGGAAAATATAAAAAACCTGATAATTAGTACCGTAAGCGATGCTGTGGTCGAGGATAATAAAATCCTCACCGTGACAGTTGAACCCGGTCAACTTCATTTGCTGGTTAAAACCCTCCGCGAAAACCCTGAATTGCCTTTCGATTACCTGGTGAAACTGATTGGTATGGACTGGGGCGAAAAACTGGGTGTAATCTACCTGCTTTCTTCTTCGAAAGATTTGTCGAAGGAAATCGTGCTGAAAACAGGTACCGCCGACCGCGAAAACCCGTTGCTATACTCTGTCACCGACTTGTACGAAACGGCTCATTTCAACGAACGCGAAGTGTTTGCCCTGCTTGGAATCCGCTTTATCAACAATCCGGATATGCGTAAATTTTTCCTGAACAGCGATTGGGTAGGCTACCCGTTGCGTAAGGATTATGATGCGAATCCCGAACTGAACCCCGTTTCGCTCGAAAGCAAGGAAATGGTGGATATTGCCCCGCGCATTGTGGAAACTCCTGCAGGATTGGTAGAAGAAACCGTGAATATTTTCGAGGAGGACGACTATATCATTAATATCGGCCCACAGCATCCATCCACACACGGTGTAATGCATTTCCGTACCTCGTTGGATGGAGAAATTGTGAAAAAGATTGATGTCCACAGTGGTTATATCCACCGTGGGATTGAAAAACTCAGCGAGAGCCTCACTTACCCGCAAATACTCCATTTCACTGACCGTCTCGATTACCTGTCGGCCAACATCAACCGCCATGCATTGTGTATGTGTGTTGAAAAAGCGGCTGAAATTGAAGTACCCGAGCGTGCGCAATATATCCGCACCATCATGGACGAGTTGAACCGTATCGACTCGCACTTGCTGGCATGGTCGGCCATGACCAACGACCTGGGTGCAACCACGGCATTTATTTACGGTATGCGCGAACGTGAAATAATCCTCAACATTTTCGATAAGACCTGTGGCGGACGGTTGATTATCAACCAGAATGTGATAGGAGGGGTGATGTTTGATATTTATACTGATTTCCAGAAGGATGTAAAGGCTTTTATACCTTACATGCGAGGAAAACTGAAAGAATATGACCGCTTCTTCTCGCACAACGTGATTGCACTGGGCCGTATGATTGGAATTGGCAACATGACCAAGGAGGAAGCCATAACTTATGCTGTTACAGGACCTGCCGGGCGTGCTTCGGGGTGGTCGTGCGACATCCGCAAACACCAGCCTTACGCTTTGTACGACAAGGTTGAATTCAAGGAAATTATCCGCACCGAGGGCGATTCGTATGCCCGTTACCTCAACCGTCTGGACGAGGTGGAACAATCGCTCCATATTATCGAACAACTTATAGACAATATACCTGCCGGTGAAGTTTGTGCGAAAACAAAGGCCATTATCAAACTTCCGGTGGGAGAATACTTCCAGCGGATTGAAGCAGCCAAGGGCGAATTCGGCGTATACATCAACAGTACCGGCGATAAATACCCCTACCGCCTGAAATTCCGTTCGCCTTCCATGGCGTTGGTTTCGGCTATGCCATTGATTTGCAAGGGGGAAAAGATTTCCGACTTCATTGGTATCGGTGGCTCGATGGACTATGTAATCCCGGACATTGACAGATAATTGTTAGTTTATGGTTTGCAGCAGGTAGCTTGTAGACAATATATTTGATACTTGTTGCAAAATATAAGAAATCCGTATAATTCGTTTTTAAATCCGTGTAATTCGTATATTTATGATATTAAATTCCCAACCATTAGAAATAAGTAACCTGACAAGTTGGCTTGATACAACATTGAGAAGCAGTTTGCCCGAATTTTGGGTGCTGCTGATTGAGTTTGTGCTTGTTGGAGTTGTCTTATTGACAGCTTATGCGGTCATAGCTCTTATTCTTATTTACGCCGAACGTAAAATCACAGCTTTTTTTCAGGCGCGTTACGGGCCCAACCGTGTAGGGAAATGGGGCTTGCTACAAAGTATTGCCGACATGATTAAAATTCTGCTGAAAGAAATCGTGAAGATCGACCGTTCGGATCGCTTCCTGTTTTTTGCAGCGCCATTTTTCATGATTATTGCATCGATGCTTACATTTGGGGCAATACCATTTGGCAAAGGCCTCCATGCCGTGGATTTTAATATCGGCGTTTTGTATGTAACAGCGGTTTCTTCGCTCGGAATTATCGGTGTGTTGTTGGCCGGATGGTCGAGCAACAATAAATATTCGATGATTGGTGCCATGCGAAGCGGTGCACAGTTCATCAGTTACGAGCTTTCGGCTGGATTTGCCCTAATGACAATTGTGGTCATGGCCGGAACAATGCAGTTTTCCGAGTTGATTGAAGGGCAACGCTATTGTTGGAATATCTTTAACGGACATATTTCTTCGGTTATCGCATTTGTAATTTATTTGATTTCGGGTCATGCCGAAACAAACCGTGGACCTTTTGACTTGCCCGAAGCTGAATCGGAACTGACTGCCGGTTACCACACTGAATATTCAGGGCTTCAGTTTGGTTTTTATTACCTGGCCGAATACCTGAACATGTTTATTATTGCATCCATTGCAACTACCGTATTCTTAGGTGGTTACATGCCAATCCAGGTTCATGGTTGGGATGCTTTCAATGATATCATGGCAATGATTCCAACTTATGTGTGGTTTTTTGGAAAGACTGCCGTGTTGGTTTTCTTGAGCTTGTGGGTGCGTTGGTCATTCCCGCGTTTGAGGATCGACCAGTTGTTGAACCTCGAATGGAAGTATTTGTTGCCTATCAATTTGGTGAATATTCTTGTGATGGTTATCCTGGTACTTACAGGATTGACATTGACTGATTTATTCCCGGGGATATTTTAAGACCGACCCCTCTTTCCCAGTTTTGGGGAGGTTGAAGTTAGTTTTGTCTCTTAAAACTGCGCATTATAAATTGTTAATTGTTTAATTGTTAATTAGAAAATGGATTCTATAATAAAATATTTTTCAGGATTATTCGCCGGTATCAAATCGTTGCTGTTCGGTATGTCGGTAACCTGGAAAGAACTCTGGACCAAAAAGGTAACCCAGCAATATCCTGAAAACAGGAAAACATTGGTTATTTCGGAACGATTCAGGGCAGAGTTGGTTATGCCGCATGATGGAAACAACGAACATGCCTGCACATCTTGCGGTATTTGCGAGATGAACTGCCCGAACGGAACCATTCAGGTTCTTTCGAAAACAATCGAAACCGAAGATGGGAAAAAGAAGAAGATTCTGGATACCTATACCTGGGATCTTGGCATGTGTACTTTCTGCAACTTGTGCGTGATCACGTGTCCGTCGGATGCAATCAAATTCCAGAACACATTCGAAAATGCTGTATTCACACGAAGCAAGCTGGTTCAGAGGCTGAACAATGAAGGCTCGAAATTAAGGGTGAAGCCTCCTAAGCCCACCGAGGGAGGACTTAAAGACTAAGCTTGTTATAAATTTACAAATAGGCATATTATCACATTGGAACATTAATTTATGGCACAACAAATTATATTTTTCGTTTTAGCGGCAATCATAGCTGTTTTTTCCATCCTGGCAGTAACATCGAAACGAATAATCCGCTCGGCAACCTACTTGCTTTTTGTCCTACTAGCCACTTCCGGCTTATACCTGCTTTTGGAGTATAATTATTTATTTGCAGTGCAAGTTGCAGTGTACGCTGGTGGCATCATGGTCTTGTTTATCTTTGTGATATTGCTGACAAACAAGCCAGGGGAGAAAGTGAATACAGAATTGCCTGCTCGCAGGGTTATCGCAGGGTTGACAGTGCTTGCCGGTCTGGCCTTTTGCGCACATATCATCTACTGGAACGTGAAAAAAATTACAGAGGTAGTTGCTCAAAGTGATATAACCCCGCAGACATTGGGTCATGCCATGCTGGGTACAGCCAAATACCAGTATCTGTTGCCGTTCGAAACAATCAGTATTTTATTGCTGGCATGTATTATCGGAGCCATCATGGTTGCCAGAAAGCGTTAAACCCTGTATTCAATCATATTAAAACCACCAATCTGTTATATATATGGATTTTATCAATAACATTCTTTCCGGAGTTATTCCGGTTGAAGCCTACCTGGGTATAAGCTTGCTTATGTTTTTTGCCGGAATTTACGGCTTCCTCACCCGAAAAAGTTTATTAATGATATTAATATCAATCGAGTTGATGTTAAATGCAGCGAATATTAATTTTGTGGTTTTCAACCGCTACCTGTTTCCGGGCCAGCTCGAAGGGTTTTATTTTGCTCTTTTCACTATTGCCATTGCTGCTTGCGAAACGGCCGTTGCGATTGCTATCATTATCAATATTTACCGCAACTTGCATAGTGTGGAAGTAGGTAATTTGGATGAAATGAAGGAATAAGTTCTTTTCGTGCGATTCCGGGTTTAATTATGAATTATTAATTATGAATTATTAATTAGAAACATGCAATATACATTATTGATTTTAGTACTTCCACTTCTCAGTTTTATTGTGTTAGGGCTTGTGGATTCGAAATGGAAACCCAAAGTAGCAGGGACTATTGGAACTGTGGTGCTGGGTATAATTACCGCGCTTTCGTATTTTACCGCTTGGGAATATTTCAGTATGCACAAAATTGAGGGTGTGTACGAAAAAGTAATCCCGTTCCATTTCGAATGGCTCCGGTTTACCGAATACCTTCACATTGACCTGGGAATCCTGCTCGACCCGATTTCGGTTATGATGTTGGTGGTAATCACCACTGTGTCGTTTATGGTCAACATCTACAGTTTGGGATACATGGTGAACGAGAAAGGTTTTGAGCGCTATTATGCTTTCCTTTCGCTTTTTACTTTCTCGATGCTCGGGCTGGTTGTGGCAACCAACATATTCCAGATGTATATATTTTGGGAATTAGTGGGGGTTTCGTCATTTCTCTTGATTGGATTCTACTATACAAAACCGTCGGCGGTAGCTGCTTCGAAAAAGGCATTTATCGTTACGCGTTTTGCCGATTTGTTTTTCCTGATCGGGATTCTCCTGCTTTCGTTCTTCACCAAGACATTTGATTTTGGAGTCCTGACTTCGGGCGATGCTTCGGTATTTGCCGGAACCACAGGTGTTACATTCATGGGCTTTTCGGTGTTAAGTGTAGCAATGGCCTTGATATTTATCGGTGGTGCCGGAAAATCGGCCATGTTCCCGTTGCATATCTGGTTGCCCGATGCAATGGAGGGTCCTACACCCGTATCGGCTCTTATCCACGCAGCCACCATGGTAGTGGCCGGTGTGTTCTTGGTTGCCCGCATGTTTCCTGTTTATGTTTTTCAAACCCCTGAAGTTTTGCATGGCATTGCTTATGTTGGTGCATTCACGTCGCTATTCGCGGCAGTAATTGCCTGTGTGCAGACCGATATTAAACGTGTGCTGGCATTTTCCACCATTTCGCAAATTGGCTTCATGATGGTGTCGCTCGGGGTGTCGGGATATGGCGAACACGAAGGCCTTGGCTACATGGCTTCCATGTTCCACTTGTTTACACATGCCATGTTCAAGGCATTGTTGTTCCTTGGGGCAGGTTCGGTAATCCATGCTGTCCATAGCAACGAGATGACACACATGGGTGGATTGAGGAAATACATGCCAATTTCGAATTGGACATTTCTAATTGCCTGCCTGGCAATTGCCGGAATCCCGCCTTTTTCAGGATTTTTCAGCAAGGACGAAATATTGTCGGCTTGTTACGAGTTCAGCCCATATATGGGTGGAATCATGACATTTATTGCCGGATTGACAGCTTTTTACATGTTCCGCTTGTATTTTGTAATTTTCTGGGGAAAAGAACACCAACACAAGCATACCCCGCACGAATCGCCTTTTGCAATGGCCCTGCCGTTGGTTTTCTTGGCAACCGTGACAGTTTTTGCTGGTGTGGTACCATTTATTTTCGGTGTGAATGTAACCAGCGATAGTACCGACTACCATATCCATTTGGACACGGTTATTGCGGCTGTCAGCGTTGGGATTGCTCTATTCTCCATTGGTTTGGCATCGTTCATGTACCGCAAGGAAAGTGAAGTCCCCAAAAAGTTGAAAACCACTTTTGCCGGTTTACACAAGGCTGCAAGTCATCGCTTCTATGTTGATGAAGTGTACCTTTTTATCACGAAGAAAATCATTTTCAATAATATTTCGAGGCCTATCGCCTGGTTCGACCGCCATGTGATTGACGCAACTATGAATGGATTTGCCAATTCATCGCAGTGGGTGTCATTGAAAATCAAGGGATTCCAATCGGGCCAGGTGCAGCAATATGCTTATGT
>DATGXD010000011.1:0-3591 GCA_035299105.1 Paludibacter sp.
GGCCTCGGCAATGGCATGGATGGCCAGGGTTGTTTTACCCGACGATTCCGGGCCGTAAATTTCAATCACGCGTCCGCGTGGATAACCACCCACGCCAAGCGCCACATTCAAACCAATGGAACCGGAAGAAATGACGGCTACTTCTTCAACTTTATTATCGCCCATGCGCATGATAGTTCCTTTCCCATGGTCTTTGTCAATTTTATCCATTGCAAGTTGCAATGCTTTTAATTTTTCTGCATTAGGTCTTATTTCTTCTCCGGTTTTTGTTGCCATATGTTATTTGTTTTGATTTTTATAGGTTTCATTTAAATTGGTATGCTTCTTATTTCCAGGGTTTATTCTTAAATAATTTACTATACAAAGGTAAGGAATAATATTCTGATTCCCTTATCTTTTAGTAATTATTTGTTTTGGCTTTAGCTTGTTTAAACTTGCCTCTATTTTAAGATTTCGAGTTTCGCAAATTTTAGGAGCAGTGATTTCACTCCTTTTTCGCCGAAATCAATATCGGCTTTCTCGTTTCCATTCACCAGGTTGGTTTGCAGTACTTTGCCAATCCCGAATATGCTGTGTTTCACAAAAGTTCCCTCGGGAAGCGTTGTGTTGTTCAGCGTTTTTTTTTCTTCGGGCAGGTTGCTTACCTTCACCATGCGTTTGGTTGGTTGGGGTAGGACGGTTTCATTGAAAACGGGCTTTTGGAAAGTCGTTTTAAACCGGTTGCGTTCAGTTTCCATGTCGTCGTCCCAGTTGCTGGCCGGGGTCTTCCGTGCGGGTATTTCGGCAGGCATTTCGAGGTATCGGGCATCAATATCCTTAATGAACCGGCTTGGGTTCGAGAAATTGGTCTTGCCGTTGCGGAAACGTGATTTGGCGTAGCTGATGAAGCAATGCTCCTCGGCGCGGGTAATGGCTACATAAAAAAGCCTGCGTTCTTCCTCCAACTCGCGTTCGCTTTGCGTGCAGAACGGCGAGGGGAAAAGTTCTTCTTCCATGCCAACGATGAATACAACTTTGAATTCGAGGCCTTTGGCAGCATGTACTGTCATTAAAGTGACTTTGTCTTTTTCACTTTCGGTGTCGGTGTCCTGGTCGGTAAGCAACGAGACTTCGCCCAGGAAGTCGGGTAGGAGGACCGTTGTTTCTCCATCGGATTTTTTCGCCTCGCAAAATTCGTGTATGGCCTTCAGCAATTCCTGCACGTTGTCCTGCTTGCTCATGTTTTCGGGGGAACGGTCGGTGTAGGTGTCGCTGATCACACCGGTTGTTTTAACGATGCTGTTTGCCAGTTCATAAGCATCCTGGGTGTCTACTTGCCCGGCAAAAACATCGATCATGTTCCGGAATTGAGCCAATTTGTTGGCAGTCCCTGCATTTACGGGCAGGTTGTATTTCAGCATGTCGCTGAGTACATCCCAACAACTCACGGCATGCAGTTGCGCGCATTCAACCAGCTTGTTCACTGTTGTTTCGCCTATTCCACGTGCCGGGTAGTTGATAATCCTTTTTAAAGCTTCTTCATCGTTTTGGTTGCATGCCAGCCTGAGGTAGGCAATCACGTCTTTTATTTCCTTCCGCTGGTAAAACGACAGGCCTCCATAGATGCGGTAAGGGACGCCTTCCTTGCGTAAGGCTTCTTCCATTACCCGCGACTGTGAATTGGTGCGGTACAGGATGGCAATGTCGCGGAAATTGTAATTGTTCTTTATGTGCAGGGTCGAAATGTTGCTGGCAACAATAAATCCTTCTTCGAAATCGGTAAAAACGCTGAGGACTTTGATTGGTTTTCCGGTTTCCTTTTCGGAAAAAACCGTTTTCTTGATTTGCTCTGCATTTTTGTCAATCAGGCTGTTGGCCGCATTCACAATGGTTTTGGTCGAGCGGTAATTCTGTTCGAGCTTAAAAACCTGTGCATTCTGGTACGAGTTCTTGAAATTCAGGATATTGTCGATGTTTGCTCCGCGGAACGAATAAATACTTTGTGCATCGTCGCCCACCACGCAGATCCGTTCGTGCAGTTCGGCCAGTTTTTTTACAATCAGGTATTGGGCAAAATTGGTGTCCTGGTACTCGTCGACGAGAATGAAAGCGAAAATTTCCTGGTATTTTTGCAGTATCTCGGGATGGTTCCGGAAAAGTACATTGGTCTGCAGCAGCAAATCGTCGAAATCCATGGCATCGGCTTGCTTGCATCGGTTGCAGTAAATCTTGTACAGGTCTTTCATGAGGGGCACACGCATGGCTGTATCGGCTTTCAGCAAATCGGTGTTGGCTAAATAGGCTTCGGGCGAAATCAGGTTGTTTTTGGCGTACGATATCCGCGAAAGCACCAGTCCCGGCTTGTATGTCTTGTCGTCCAGTTTCAGTTCCTTGATTATGCTTTTCACAAGGCTTTTGGAGTCGGCCGAATCGTAGATTGTGAAGGTTCGCGAGTAGCCGATGCATGCAGCCTCGGCCCGCAATATCCGCGAAAATATGGAGTGGAATGTTCCCATCCACAAATACCTGGCAACCTGGTGCCCCACCATGGCCGCAATGCGTTCTTTCATTTCGCGGGCAGCTTTGTTGGTGAATGTCAGGGCCAGTATCGATGCCGGGGCCATTCCCATTTTGAGGAGGTATGCTATTTTGTAGGTGAGGACACGGGTTTTGCCCGAGCCAGCCCCGGCAATTACCAGCGATGCGCCATCGACATATTCAACAGCCCGGCGTTGGTTTTCATTCAGTTCGTTCAAAAAATCCATAAATTGTATTCGGCATCTTGCCGCAACTTCCTTGTTCTTAAGTTATTTGGCTTTGCAGGGCGTGTGCCTGGCCATTTGTTCCCCCAATATTTTTCGCCCGGCAAAGTTAGTAAATTGATTTGTTTCGTGGCTAAATCCGCATCAATAACTTGAATTTTGCCAGAAAGCAGTAACTTTGCATCTTGAAAAAACGATTTCCAAATATAACCAACAATCTCCCCCGGAGCATTTTTCCATGCAAGAATTAAGTAAATGGCTTTTGAAAAAAGCTGGCTGGAAAGCCGTTATAACCATCGATGAACCGGCTAAGAGCGTTATCTGCGTGGCGCCGCATACCAGCAATTGGGATTTTATTATCGGTAAACTCTTTTATTGGTCGTTGAACCGGCAGTCGTCGTTCCTGATGAAAAAATCATGGTTTTTCTTTCCGCTGGGTTATGTGCTGAGGAATATGGGCGGGATACCCATCGACAGGTCGCTAAAGACTTCGGTGACCGAGCAAATGGCTGAAGTGTTTAATACCCGCTCGTATTTTCACCTGGCCATTACACCCGAAGGTACCCGTAAAAAAGTGGACAAATGGAAAATGGGATTCTATTACATAGCCTTGAAGGCGAACGTGCCAATCCAGCTTGCTTACATCGATTACAAGAAAAAGGAAATGGGAATTGCCGGCATGATTTTTCCTACCGGCGATGAAAAAGCCGATTTGCATGAAATCCGGTCTTTTTACCAGGATGTGGCAGCCAGGTTTCCGGATAAGTTCAACAAAAACATTTAATTATTGTTTTAGTCCAAAACAAGTTCATGAGGATCACCCTTATACAGGATATTATTTTTTGGGCAG
>DATGXD010000012.1:0-3051 GCA_035299105.1 Paludibacter sp.
CTGGATCCTCACCTTTTCGCTCCGATGGTTGAACAGGCCGTACAGGTCGTCAATCAGGTCGAAACAATTGTATTTTTCCAGCAGCCTCAACGCAAAAACGATAACCGACTCGTGCGGCGACGAGAGCCATTCCTGTATCCCGGCCGGGCGCTGGGTTTCGGTATGCAACAGTTGCAGCATGGTCATTTGCTGCCATTCCGAAATATCGTACTCTATGGTCGAAAGGAACTTCAACCCCTCGCTACCCCACAGCCTTACCATGGCCAGCTGGGCCTCAATCCTCACATCCCGGTTCTTATGGTTCACCAGGCTGGTTATTACGGGCTGGCAATCGGCGTAATTCATCTCGGAAAGTTCCCTCAGCCCCAGGACAATATAATGGTAATACCGGCTGTTGATTTTCCTGAACGAATCGTCATAGAGACGCATCCCCTTGTATAATTCGTACAGGGTCGTTAATCCCGTTCCGGAAATATTTTTCTTTATCAATAGCATTTCATCCATCATCAATTGGCGGAGGAAATACCTTCGCCTTTTCGACATGGATTTAACCCCGGCATGGGTATTCAATTCCTTGAGGGCAGTAATGTTTTCCTCCAGCCTTTCTTCATCAAACACCGATTCAACAATCAGGGACTGGATGGTGCTTCTGGTTTGCTGGATCTTAGCTTCCCTCCTCCGGCTGAAAAGCACAAAAAACTCACACACAAAATACAAGACACATATGGATGAGCAGAAGAACAATGTCAATAGAAGCAATTCTTCCCGAAGATTCTCCCCGAAGCCCAAAATTGTCAACACCATATTCATTCCTTTAATTTATAATTCTAAAAACAGGCCGCCGGCGACAAATGCACCTGCGCCATGCGGACAACCGTGGATCATGCTTCGAACAACCGTTTTACCCTTACCGACAACTCATTGGGATTAAACGGCTTTGTAATGTAATCGTTTGCCCCCAACGCAAAAGCCGCCTCGACGGCTTCCTCCTGACCCATTGCCGACAAAACAATAATCGGTGTCTTGCTCATCAATTCCCGCCTTATCTTTTCAATTATCTCCAAACCCGAAAAGAAGGGCATCATCATGTCGGTAATTACCATGTCCGGGCAACCATTGCCCTTGATATATTCTAACGCCTCCTTTCCATCGGCAGCGGGCACAACATGGTACCCATCTTTTTGTAATTTGATTGACAACATTCTTAATGTCATCGGTTCATCTTCTGCAATAAGGACTGTCATATGATTCGTTTCTTTTTTTATGTGAGTTATACGATTTTTCAAAATATCCTGCATCAAACTAAAATAACATATTGACCCAAAGGCATTTCCAATCCAAAGGCATGAACTGCAACTCCTCCAGGGAAATCTTGGTTTTGAGCAAACGAGAACACGGCTCAAAATCGGGAAATCGCCCTCCAAACGGCGGGGCATACATTCCCTGCCCAGTTTCGTGCCGTAAAAATAGAGCAAAAGGAAACGTAACTAATTCAATAAAAATTGATTGAAATCAAAAAAAAGCCGCAAACAAGCTACAAAACACAAAGCCCGCATGCTAAAAACCTGGAAAATCCAATGCAGTAGAAAGGGAACGGAGCCAGGACAAGAAGCGGGACGGACTTACCAACCGGTTGCCGTACAGGGAAATCATAGTAAACAGATGTGGCAAATAATACGACAACCGTACCATGTGCCGGTGGGGGATTTTCAGCCCAAAACAGGTTGGTTTTGGATGAGGTGTGATTTTCGGACTGCAAAGATAATCATAATGTGGTAAATACAAAACTAATTATAATATATAAGTGTAATAATTACATTTTATTTAGCTCCCATGGGCTGCGATTATTACCATATTGGCGTCATACTAATTGCCACAACCGATATTCCAACAACACCAAAACGCAGGAACCCGCAAAGGTTGGACATATGGCAGTTTGGGTATAGCGGCTCTGCAAGGGCTTCATTTGGAGCGAAACCCTTGCTACGGGACATGAGAAAAAAACAGCCCATATTCCTGAAACCTTTATTGTTTTCTTTTGGGAAACGACGGTCCGGATGATTTTTTTATTGAAGTCCTTAAACAGCCCATAAATCAAACTATATCAGCTAATTGACCCCTAAAAGCAAAGAAACAGGCAACCAACAAACAGTTAAATATGCTATAATACCCTTTGACTATTTGAAATTATTGTAATTTTGTGCAATTAAAATTCTTGAATTTTAAGGTTGTTTTTTTAACCGGGGCAACCCGCTATTTTAATTATTCATTTTATAAAAAAGAAACTTATGAAGAAACTTAATTTGTTTTTGAGCGCTACCTTGGTAGCAATGGTATCGTTTTTTTCGGCTTGTTCGAACGATGACCCCACAGCAGTATCAATCACCCTCGATGCCACTTCGGTTAACTCGGGTGCTGCCATTACCGGAAAAATCACAGCCTTGGGCGGATTGGAATCGGTGACCCTTCTGAAAGATGGCCAAACAGTAACAGGATGGCCTGTTAAAGATTTTTCATCAAAATCTCAAATTGTTGGTTCTGCCATAGCCGGTTACACAGTCAGGATAGAGGGACTGGCCGACGGCAGCTACACGTTAAGGGCTGTAGACAAAAAAGCGGTTGAGGACAACGAAACATTCACAGTGGGCACTGCCTTGACAAAACTTGCATCGGCTACGAAGATCTATTGTACCCTGGCCGACGGTTCAACCCAATCGACCTGCGCCAGCGCCGATGGAACTACTTACGCTGCAAAGGATGCAACCGCTGCCGAACAGGCAAAAGTCGACTTCGTTTATTTCAACGCAAGCGGAACATCGCTTGGCATTTATTCTCCAAGTTCGGTTCCTTCTGCCCTGAATACTACATTTGCAAACTGGACAACGAAAAACACGACCCACTTTGCCAAAACTACCACTATCTCTTTTGAAAGTGCGACTTACACATTCGATGTGATAGCCGCAGCCAATGCCGCCACCGAAACAAGTGTGACAGGCCTGGAAGCTGGCAATGTGGTTGTATTCAAGACCGAAGCCGGCAAAGTAGGTGTTT
>DATGXD010000013.1:0-5177 GCA_035299105.1 Paludibacter sp.
ATTGATGACATCAACAAAATGATTGACTCGAATATCGACAGGCGAACCATGGAAGTAGCCAAAGCAGAAGAAATTATCCACGAAATTTCGGAAGATTACTTCGAATGGTATTCCAAGCAGCACATTATGCCTGTCATGGCCGAAATAAAAAAGAACCTCGTCGGCCTGAAAAAAAGCACCCTCGACCTTTACGAACCCTTTACCAGCAAACTGGATGAGGTCCAGAGCGAGGAATTGGGGAAACTCATGGATGCATATTCGGACCGGATTATTCGTGTCATCATGTCGAACCTGCGAAAAGCCAGCACACGCGATGAGATGATTTCCATCACCAAGACGTTGAAAAACTCGTTCACCACCAACATTCCTGAAAATGAGTAGAAAGTTCATTGTCGCAACCCGCCCCAGCTTGTTGGCATACACGCAAACACAGCAAACCGTGGATGTCCTGAAACGCGAAAACCCGGATTGCGAATTCGAAATTATCAAAATATCAACCCATGGCGATGCAGTAGCCAACAAACCCCTGACTGCCTTTGGAGGAACCGGCGTTTTTGTAAAAGAACTTGAAAACGCCTTATACGAAGGGGTTGCCGACTTTGCAGTCCACAGCCTGAAGGATGTCCCAAGCACACAACCCGATGGACTGGTTCTGGCGGCCTTCCCGGTTCGGCAGGATGCAAGGGATGTAGTGCTAACACGACAGGGAACCGGTCTGCAAAATTTGGGTGGAGGTTGCAAAATCGGCACAGGCAGCCCAAGACGCATGGTGCAGGTTGCAGCCATGAAACCCGATGCCGTTTTCACAGATTTGAGGGGGAATATTGATACGCGGCTCCAAAAACTGGAAGATGGCCAATACGATGCCATTGTACTGGCAGCAGCAGGTTTGAAAAGGCTGGGCAAGCCGGTTGAAGAATCGGCCATCCTGCCAATGGATGTTTGCATCCCCGCTGTCGGACAAGGTGCAATTGCCGTCGAATGCCGTGCCGACGATACCGAAACCATCGCCTTGCTGAAAACAATCAACGACCCTGCAACCGAAGTGGCAGTGCTGGCCGAAAGAAGTTACATGAAAACCATTGGGGGGGGGTGCAAATTCCCGTTGGGAGCCTACGCCACGGTAAATGCAGATAAAGTAACCCTCCAGGTAATGCTGGGCAATCATTTCACAGGCCAGATTATCCGCATGGGCAGGACCGCCCCCGTGACCGAAGCTGGTGAACTGGGCCGGGAACTGGGTGAAGCCATAATACGCGAAGCTGGAAAACAGGGAATCGAGATATTGAGATAAAAACAAGCCGGAAAAGTTTTACCATTTACCATCTATCGTGTGGCTTCACTAGCAGGAAAAAAAATCATATCGACACGGCCGTTGGCAGAGGATGACAAAATAAAACATCTCCTGAAGTCATGCGGTGCGCATGTGATTGATTTCCCTATGGTAAAAACCGGATGCATCCAGGATACCGGCGAGATATTGCCGGTCCTGAAAAAAATGGAAAAATTCGACTGGATAGTTTTCACCAGCAAAAACGGGGTAAGTTGCCTCTGTAGGCTCCTGCAACGGAATGGTATTCCAACGGAAACACTTGGCACGAAAAAAATCGCAGTGATTGGCAAAGCCACAGAAAACGAAGCCAGGAAACTAATTGGTTGCCCGGCATTGGTCTCCGAAGGGAAGAATGCGGCAGACTTGCTGGAGGAAGTTTCAAAGTTGGCAAAACCAACCGACCATTTCCTGTTGCCCTTGGGCGAACTGGCCGATAACAAGCTCGAGAGCGGTTTACAAAAATTCTGCATGGCAACCCGGATCAATGTTTACCAAACAACCGGGATAGAATATAATGACCATCCTGTAATAGAAGAAATTATCCGAAATGACTATGATTTGATTTTATTCACAAGCCCGTCAGGGTTCAGAAGTTTTCATAAAATCATTGCACAATACAACATCAGCAGAATTGCAGCAGCCTGCATTGGAACAACTACCGAAGCAGAAATGCTGAAGTTCGGTTTTGCCCCCGTAATAGTTTCACCGAAACCGGATGCTGAAAGTTTTGTAAAAGAAATAGAACGGTATTTGGCGCTTAACTAACCGCGGAAAGACCAAGCAGGAAAAACAACCGAAACACAACAAAATACAATAACCCACCCCTTTCAGAATGTCCCTTTTGGGGCCGGGGTCAAATTTAGCGATATGGCATTTCCAACAACACGACTACGCCGGCTACGCCGGAACCCAATCCTGCGCAGCATGATTTCAGAAACCACGCTCACTGCCGACGACTTAATCATGCCCCTTTTTGTTTGTCCGGGCACCGGGGTAAAAAACCCGATCAGTTCCATGCCGGGGAACTACCAGCTTTCGATAGACTTACTGCTCGAAGAATGTGAAACCATCCTGGGAACCGGAGTGAAATCAGTTTTGCTTTTTGGTATTCCCGAACATAAGGATGAACACGGACATGTGGCGTGCGAACACAACGGGATAGTACAGCGGGCTATCAGGGCCATAAAAGAACGTTTTGGAAACGAATTACTCGTTGTGGCCGATGTTTGCAACTGTGAATACACCACGCACGGACACTGCGGAACCATTGTGGACGGCGATGTGGACAACGACCTCACACTGGAAACACTGGCATCCCAATCTGTTTCGCTGGCCGAAGCAGGCGCCGATATCATTGCCCCGAGCGACATGATGGACGGACGCGTGAAGAAAATCCGGGAGGCGCTGGACAGCAACGGATTTACCCAAACCCCCATCATGGCTTATTCGGCCAAATACGCTTCGGGCTTTTACGGGCCATTCCGCGAGGCTGCCGAATCTGCCCCCAAGTTCGGCGACCGCCGCAGCTACCAAATGAATCCGGCCAACACCGACGAGGCCATGCGCGAAATAGCCCTTGACATAGAAGAAGGCGCCGACATGGTGATGGTGAAACCGGCTTTGAGCTACCTCGACATTATCCGCCGGTGCAAGGAAACTTTCAACATACCCGTGGTGGCCTACAGCGTGAGTGGCGAATTTTCGATGATCAAGGCCGCGGCAGCCAACGGATGGATCGACGAAGAACGGATCATGATGGAAGTGGCGCTATCGATCAAACGCGCGGGGGCAGACATTATCATCACGTATTATGCAAAAGAAATTGCAGAAGTATTGAACCGGAAATAGTTTTGAACGCAAACGACGTAAATCCACACGAATCTTTATATGGAAATCTGTGTCCTGTAAATAAAAGGATAAGTAACTGGGCGTAATCAATGATAAGTAAGTGATCATAATTATTGACTTGCCTTTTATTATTAACAACCAGACACACAGACTTGTAACTTGTAACTAATTCCTTGTAACTATTTATGAATATCCAAAACAGCATATCAGCCTTTCGCCAGGCTTGCGAAGTAATTCCGGGCGGTGTGAATTCACCCGTACGGGCATTTAAAAGCGTGGGCGGCCAGCCCGTCCTGATAAAAAAAGCCGCAGGGTCGCGCATCACGGACATCGACAACAACGAATACATCGACTTCATCGGGTCGTGGGGTCCTATGATCCTGGGCCATGCCTACCAACCTATCGTGGAAGCCATCCAACAGGCAGCAATGCTGGGTACGAGCTACGGCGCCCCTACCCTGCTCGAAACCGAAATGGCAGAACTGATTGTAAGCATGATGCCTTCGGTGGAAATGGTCCGGATGGTAAACTCGGGAACAGAAGCCACCATGAGCGCCATCCGTCTGGCCCGCGGTGTGACCGGCCGCCAGAAAATCCTGAAATTTGCAGGTTGCTACCACGGCCACGGCGACAGTTTTCTGATAAAAGCCGGTTCGGGGGCGTTGACCCTCGGTTTGCCCGACAGTCCGGGCGTGACACAAAACACAGCCCGGGATACTTTGACCGCCAATTACAACGATTTGGACTCGGTGGAAAAATTATTCATCGAAAACCAGGATGAAATTGCTGCTGTGATTGTGGAGCCGGTGGCTGCCAACATGGGGGTTGTTTTGCCACAAAAAGGTTTCCTGGAAGGCCTGCGGAAAATCACGGAGGAAAACGGGGCGTTGCTGATTTTCGATGAAGTAATCACAGGCTTCCGGCTCGCCGCAGGTGGCGCACAGGAGTATTTCGGCGTCATGCCCGACATTACCACCATGGGAAAAATTATTGGCGGCGGACTCCCGGTTGGCGCTTATGGCGGCAAAAAATCCATTATGAACCAATTAGCTCCTGCGGGGCCTATCTACCAGGCCGGTACCTTGTCCGGAAATCCCCTCGCCATGGCCGCCGGCATAGTGATGCTCAAAACATTGAAAGAAAACCCGGAAATTTATAACAAATTGAACCGGCATGCCGAAATGCTCGAAAACGGTTTGAAAGCTGGATTGGAAAAAGCAGGAGTCAAGGGGGTAGTAAACCGGATAGGCTCATTGCTGACCCTGTTTTTCACCGGAAAGGAAAGCGTGCAATCGTTTGAAGACGTGATGACTTCCGACAGGGAACGTTATGCGGAATTCTTCCGTTTGTCGCTCGAAGCGGGTATCTACCTGGCTCCTTCGCAGTTCGAAGCCGCCTTCATTTCCAATGCCCACAGCGATGAGGACATACAAAAAACCATTGCTGCCGCCCAGGAGGCAATGAAACAATTGTAAACGAATAAAAATAAAATCCATGTCGAACTCCATATTCACCGACACCCTCAAAGGGATTAAGCGCGAAAGGCCGCCCGTGTGGTTCATGCGCCAGGCAGGCCGGGTTTTGCCATCGTACCTGAAAATGCGCGAAAAGTACAGCTTCAGGGAAATGATGCAGAATCCGGAATTGGCAGCCGAAGTCACATTGCTACCCGTCAACGACCTGGGAGTGGATGCCGCCATCTTGTTTTCCGACATCCTCGTAATTCCCGAAGCATTGGGAATGAACCTGGAATTTACCGAAAAAGGACCGGCTTTCGATTCCCCATTGCTGAATGCGGCAAACCCGCATACTGAACTTGAAGCAGATGAAACCCGGTTGGAACACATTTACAAGGCGTTGGACATTGTCCAAAAAGAAAAGCCGCAGGATGTCGGCCTGATCGGGTTTTGCGGGGCACCTTTCACTACATTCTGCTACATGGTTGAAGGCAACAGTGCGAACCACAACTTCTCCAACGCGATAACGCTATTCTACA
>DATGXD010000014.1:0-7247 GCA_035299105.1 Paludibacter sp.
TCGGCGAAACCCTGCTGGAACTGGCACGCGCCAACGGAAAAATTGTCGCCGTAACCCCGGCCATGCCTTCGGGTTGCAGCATGAACATTATGCAACATGAATTTCCCGACCGTGTTTTCGATGTCGGGATTGCCGAAGGGCATGCGGTAACTTTCTCCGCCGGAATGGCAAAGGAAGGAATGATTCCATTTTGCAATATCTATTCTTCTTTCATGCAACGGGCATACGACAACGTGATACACGATGTGGCATTGCAGCAGTTGAATGTCGTTCTATGCCTCGACAGGGCAGGCCTGGTAGGAGCCGATGGCGCCACCCACCACGGGCAATTCGACTTGGCCTATATGCGTTGCATCCCAAACCTGACGATTGCCGCGCCCCGGAACGAAACCGAGCTACGCAACCTGATGTTCACCGGGCAGCAAAGCAACATGGGGCCGTTTGTAATCCGGTATCCCAGGGGGAAAGGTTTTACCACCGACTGGAGGAAGCCCATGAAAACACAGCCAATTGGCAAAGGCGAACTCCTGAAAGAAGGCAAAGACCTGGCGGTATTGACCATTGGCGCCATTGCCACCAACACGGCAAAAGCCATTGCCCGGGTTGAAGCTAAGTTCGATGTATCGATAGCCCATTACGACATGCGTTTTTTAAAGCCGCTGGACAAAGAAATGCTACAAGAAATAGGCAAGAAATTCACCCAGGTAATCACTATCGAGGATGGGGTTATCCAAGGCGGGTTTGGCAGTTCCGTCCTGGAGTTTTTGTCCGACAACAAACACCACACGCAAGTTGTAAGGCTGGGTATCCAGGACAATTTCATCGAACATGGGACACCCGAAGAACTTTACAAAATGATTGGGCTGGATGAAACGGGGATTGCTTCGAGTATCGAAAAAAACCTGAAAGGCATAAAAAGATTCCGCCTCCAAAGCACCCATAAAGCAAGTTAAAAACCAGAACAGCCCAGCATTTTTGCAATTAAAATGCTTTCGCGCGAAAACCTGGACATCACGCCGTTCGACGAAGTATGGACAATTACGAAATAATCCGGGTGGTTATCGCCAACAAACCTCGGGGAATTACTCCCACATTCCGGAAATCAGCAAATGGTTCCTTTCAGTTACCATGCTGGTGGGACGTTTGGAGCTTTTCACCGTACTACTTCTATTTACCCCTGCATTTTGGAAAAAACGGGCGAGCAACACGACCAAACTTTTTATTCGGGGAAGTTGTTTTACTTGACAGGCTTCCGGCCACGGGTTTTCCACGCAGGAACTACTGCTTTTCAACCAACTGATTTACAACAAAATTAAAAACGAACATCATGCCACTTAAAAAAGGGAAAAGTCAAAAGACTATCAGTTCCAACATCAAGGAGCTGCTTCATGGATATAAGGAAGACGGCAAAATAGGAAACAGCCATCCCGAGTCGATGGAAGAAGCACAGAAACAGGCTTCGGCCATTGCTTATTCGAAAGCTCGCAAAGGGAAAAGCAAAAGATAAAATGTTCGTGGGGCCGGCATTAATTTGCCAGCCCCACGTTTTCTACATTCAGCAACTAATGCACCACCGGAAACAAATGAGCCAGTTAATCCAACCCCTGGACCATGCAACAACATCAAACGGCAGGGTTTGACAGCCGGTCCATTCACTTTCTTTTATTGTAAGAATACGCCACCCTGTCAGCCGGAGTTACAAAGCACATTTCAACCGCCCCAGGCCTGACGATAAAATAGCTGACACCTATAGCCGACAAGGCAAAAACCGTCCGCTCGTTTTTTTGAATCGGCCTCACATATCCACCCGTTCCGGTAACGATATAATCGGTATAATTACCGGGGTCTTTTGCATGTTCAAAGTCATGGTCGTGCCCGCAGACATAGAAATCCACTCCATACTGGTCGAACAACGGTTTAACCAGCCTCTTCATTTCATACGTATCGCCATGGAACGTGCTGGCCGAGAATACCGGATGATGCCCGGTAACGATTTTCCATTTTTCGGTCGAAGTGGCTAAAATATTTTTCAGCCACGCATATTCAGGTATTCCGGCATATTGGGCGGTATCTTCAAGGGCGTTGTAGCCGTTTATCAGCCCCTGTGTATCAAGCACAATAAACCTCACCGAGTTCGCGCTGTCGATCTTTTCGGCGAAAGTATAATACCTGGCAGGCATTTTCCAATAATTGCTATGAGCCGAATACTCCACCTGGGCATCCGGATCGCCATAATAATCGTGGTTTCCCAGGGCGGGATACCATGGCACGTGCAAAGCGCTATCGGAATATATATTTACGAAATTATCCACCCACAACGAGTCGTCGACACCAGCCACACCTGCAACCTGGAAATTATCGCCCGCCGTCAGGATAAAATCGACCCTTGCCCGCCTCGAAATCCGGCTCATTTCCCCCGCGACTTCCCGCTGACCCAACGAGCCGCTGAAACCCCAGTCGCTCAGCACTAAGAAACGGACCGAAGTAGAATCATCTCCGAATCCCCATGCATTGTCCTTGTAATATTGACCCCCGGATTCAGCGCATGCAACCAGACAGGCAGACAGGATTATCAAACTAAAAAAACGGGCAGCAAATAGTCTTCCCGCGAGAAAGCAATTGGATAAGAGCATGTTGTTTTATCGGTTAAATGCAGTAACAAAAAAATCAGAAAAAATCAGGCAATAATACAGTCCCACCCATAGTTGAGACTGGAAGAGCAGCTATTTCCTCAAACTAAATCTCCAGGGCTTGTTTTTCCATTCGTCGCCGGCATAATCCACACCTATGCGGGGCGCCGCATCGAATTCAACAATTCCGGGCGCATCTTCAATCCATATCCGGCTAGATACCAGGAGGCTTTCGCCATAAAAGCTTTTATCGATTTTCAATTCGCGCCCCACCCTGCCCGACCCGGAAATACTATCGATGCCGCAAATCAGCACGGCCTGCGGATGACCCTTGGTGCCTGACACAACGTTCAGCAACCAGTACATTCCGTAAATGAGGTAAACATACGCGTGCCCACCCTCCTCGTACATGATACGGGTGCGGGGAGTGCAACCCTTGCGCGCATGGCAAGCCTGGTCGTCCTCGCCAAGGTAAGCCTCCGTTTCGCTAATCCGGTACCGTGTTTCCGTCCCATCCCCCCAAGCCCGGACAAGGGTTTTCCCCAATAGCTTTGCCCCCAGGGTAACCGCATCCTGCCTGTAGAATTCCAAATCCAACCTGTTCATACTGCAAACATACAGCTTTTTTCAGCAACACCACCCATTTCGCCCATTTCCCCGACCAAAGGCAAATTCCCCCACCGGATTCAGCATAAAAAAAAGATGTTCAATTATTTGGTATTCCAAAGAAAAAGAGTATTTTTGCAGTCCGTTTATTATCCCAGTGTAAAAGTCGGATTTCAACCTGTAAATGTCCTATTTTGTGCCGATTAGCCTCTTGCAATTTAGACACACAACCAGGGTGGAACGACAAGATTATTAATTCATAAAACATTTTTTAAAGGTGAATACGTTAAGTTATAAAACCATTTCTGCCAACAAAGCTACAGTGCAGAAAGAATGGGTAGTGGTGGATGCTACCGATATGGTATTGGGGCGTATGGGTTCAAAAGTAGCAAAACTTTTGCGCGGAAAATACAAACCAAGTTTCACTCCCCACGTAGATTGCGGCGACAATGTAATCCTGATCAATGCCGACAAAGTAAAACTAACAGGTAGTAAATGGACTGACCGCATTTATTTAAGCCACACAGGTTATCCGGGCGGACAACGCGAAATCAACCCTGCCAAATTAATGGAAAAAAGTCCTGAAAAACTCATCAAGAAAGTGGTTAAGGGCATGCTTCCGAAAAACCGTCTGGGAGACAAACTTTTAGGCAACTTGTATGTTTTCGCAGGGGCTGAACACAACATGCAAGGCCAACAACCAAAACAAATCGATTTAAACTCACTTAAATAATCAGTATGGAAGTAGTAAATGCCTTAGGAAGAAGAAAAGCGGCTGTTGCCCGTGTTTTCGTGAGCGAAGGAACCGGACAAATTACAATCAACAAACGCGACATTTCCGTATATTTCCCTTCATCTATCTTGCAATACATTGTAAAGCAACCCCTTGCAAAATTAGGAGTTGTTGAAAAATACGATATCAAGGTAAACCTGAATGGTGGTGGCTTCAACGGGCAGGCAGGTGCTTTACGCCTTGCGATTGCCCGCGCATTGGTGAAAATCAACCCCGAAGACAAACCAGCATTGAAAGCCGATGGATTCATGACCCGCGACCCACGCGAAGTGGAACGTAAAAAACCGGGACGTCCAAAAGCACGCAAAAGATTCCAATTCTCAAAACGCTAATTTTTTTATTTTCGATTTTCGGTTTTCGATCTACGATTGGGAATACCGTTTTGCCTAAGCATTCGTCTTTCAATCCAAAATCCGGAATCTGGAATCTGAAATAAATTTGGTTTAGTATCTAAATCGCCGGGACTCATAGTACACTGGATGGCTACCCGGCGATTGATTAATTACAGAAAGTAAACAAATTAAAACAAAAAGAATGTCTAGAACAAATTTTGAAGAATTATTAGAAGCAGGCTGTCACTTTGGCCACCTGAAACGTAAATGGAACCCTGCAATGGCTCCTTACATTTTCATGGAACGCAACGACATCCACATCATCGACCTGCACAAAACAGTAGTTAAAATCGACGAAGCTGCCGCCGCACTGAAACAAATCGCAAAATCGGGCCGCAAAATCCTTTTCGTTGCAACAAAAAAACAAGCCAAGGATGTGGTAGCCGAAAAAGCTTCACTGGTTGGAATGCCATATATAACTGAGCGTTGGGCTGGTGGTATGTTGACCAACTTCCCCACAATCCGTAAAGCGGTCAAGAAAATGACCACCATTGACAAAATGTCGAGCGATGGCACTTTCGACAACATTTCGAAACGCGAAAAACTTCAAATTACCCGTCAACGTGAAAAACTGGAAAAGAACTTGGGTTCTATCGCCGACCTGACACGTCTGCCTTCGGCTCTTTTCATAGTGGATGTTATGAAAGAACACATTGCCGTGAAAGAAGCCCAACGACTGGGTATTCCTGTTTTCGGCATTGTGGATACAAATTCAAATCCGAATGATATTGATTTCGTAATCCCTGCAAACGATGATGCAACAAAATCAGTGGATGTAATCCTCTCGGCCATGGTTGCTGCCATCCAGGAAGGGCTCGAAGAACGCAAGGTTGAAAAAGTGGATACTGAAGCTGCTGAAGCGCCTGCAGTAAAAGAGAAGAAATCGAGAATCACCAAGAAACCACGTACCCAACGGGAAGACGAGGAGGCGCTCAATGCCAATGTAGCTAAAAAATTCATCAAGGAAGAAGAATAAAGACCCCTAGCCCCTAAAGGGGAATTCGGGAGAGAAAAAGGAGGTTATGGGTTATGATTGATTGTAACTTGTAACCTTCTTTTTTTAAACAAAGCACATTATAAATAACAAACTATATTAAACAATCACTTACTTCTCCCCTTTAGGGGTTAGGGGGTAAGTATAAAAAACATTACAACTATGGCAGTAACAATGGCAGACATTTCGAAATTGCGCACCATGACCGGCGCCGGCATGATGGATTGCAAAAACGCCTTGAACGAATCAGAAGGCGATTTCGAAAAAGCAATTGAAATTATTCGTAAAAAAGGACAGGCAACAGCTGCAAAACGCAGCGACCGCGAAGCCTCCGAGGGTTGTGTTCTGGCAGCTACAGAAGGCGGGTTTGCAGCAGTTCTAGCATTGAAATGCGAAACGGACTTCGTGGCAAAAAACGCCGATTTCGTGGCATTGACCAAATCAATCCTCGATGTGGCTATAGCTTCGAAACCAGCAACACTGGCCGAACTTTTGGCTTTGACCATCGATGGCCGCGCTATTTCTGAAGTTATCACAGACCGCTCAGGTATTACCGGCGAAAAAATGGAGTTGGACTACTATGAATTCGTTCAAGGTGGCACTACCGCGGCTTATATCCACCCCGGGAACAAGCTGGCTACACTGGTAGCAGTTGCCGAAGAAGGCATCGACCCGCAAGTGGTACGCGATGTAGCCATGCAGGCAGCAGCCATGAACCCTGTTTCGCTGGACCGCAACTCAGTTCCACAGAAAGTGATAGACACGGAGTTGGAAATCGGACGCGAAAAAGCCCGCGAAGAAGGTAAACCTGAAAACATGCTGGATAAAATAGCTCAAGGCCGTTTGAACAAATTCTTCCAGGAATCAACATTGCTGGAACAATCATTTATCAAAGATGGTAAAATCACCGTTGCCGACTACTTGAAAACAAACAAAGCTACAGCGATTGCCTTCAAACGCGTAACGTTGAACCAGGAATAAATCCCTAAATCTCCTAAAGGAGACTTCCATAGAAAAAACACCTCTTGATTAAGTTCACGGGGTGTTTTTTGTTTTGACAATTACCCAAATGTCGACAAAATATGCTACTTTTGCATTTCATTGACAAAAATAATTTTCTGACCCAGGATGAGAAAAGTAAGAGTTCGTTTTGCACCCAGTCCTACCGGACCATTGCACATTGGTGGTGTTCGCACAGCATTATACAATTATCTATTCGCAAAAAAACACGGTGGAGACATGCTGTTGCGCATTGAAGACACCGATTCTGCCCGCTTCGTCCCAGGGGCCGAAGATTATATCATTGAATCGCTCAATTGGTTAGGAATAAACGTCGACGAAGGTATAGGTGCCGAAACAGGAGGAACACATGCGCCCTACCGCCAAAGCGAGCGTAAAGGCATTTACCGCCAATATGTCGACCAATTGCTCGATGCCGGCCTGGCCTACATTGCATTCGACACACCCTCCGAACTTGAGCAAAAACGCATTGAAACACCTAATTTCCAATACGATGCCTCAACTCGTGGATTAATGTCCAATTCGCTTACCCTGCCGGCCGACGAAGTAAAAAAACGGTTGGCTAACGGAGAGCAATACGTAGTCCGCATCAAAATCGAACCCAACGAAATTATCAAAGTCCAGGATTTAATCCGGGGTGAAGTAGTCGTTAACTCGTCCGTAATCGACGACAAGGTGCTTTTCAAATCCTCGGACGAATTGCCCACCTACCACATGGCGAACGTGGTGGACGATTACCTGATGGAAATCTCACATGTCATACGTGGCGAAGAATGGCTGCCGTCCGCCCCGCTCCATGTCACGCTTTACCG
>DATGXD010000015.1:0-5305 GCA_035299105.1 Paludibacter sp.
CCCCGACAAGCCTGCCGTTAAAATCCCGGACAACAGCCAGATCCTGGCTTCGGTCGAGAATGCCAAAACAGCCGAACTCAGGGCCAGGGCCGAAGAAACGATAAACAAGTCGCTTATCCAGCAAGCTCCAAAACCCGGAAAAATTGCCAAAACAGGCAAAAACGAATTGCTGGGAACAACCGAATGGACATTGAGCAACGGTGTGAAAATAATCATCAAGCCCACCAAGTTCAAACAAGACGAAATCCTGATGGCTGCATACAGCGACGGTGGATTGTCGAAAGTAGCCGATGTTGCCGACTTGCCTTCGGGTATGCTCGCTGCCGGCATCGTTGCCAACAACGGACTTGCAGGATTCTCCCAAACCGAACTCAACAAGATACTGACCGGGAAAATAGCCAACGTAAGCCCGTTCATTTCGAGCTATGAGGAAGGCTTCAACGGGAACTCGTCGGTTTCCGATTTCGAAACCATGCTGCAACTTGTTTACCTGTACTTCACAGCCCCGCGCAAGGATGACAATGCATATGCGGCACTCATGAACAACTACCGGGCCGGCCTGGCAAACAGCGACAGCGACCCGCGCAAAGCATTTTCGGACTCGGTGGGCGTAATGCTCACGAACCACAACGCCAGAAACGTGTTGATAAACCTGAAAACACTCGACAAAATCGACCAGGAAAAAGCCCTGGGGATTTTCCGCGAACGGTTTGCCGTTCCGGCCGATTTCACATTCGTGTTTACCGGGAACATCAATCCTGAAAACGATAGTATCAAAAAGGCGGTTTCCACTTATCTCGGAGGATTGAAGTCAAAAAAACTGGTGGAAAAATATACCGACAACAATATCCGGAAACCCCTGGGGAAAACGAACAACTATTTCGGGAGGGAAATGAAGGTGAAGAAAGCCTCCAACTTCATCGTCTACAGCGCCTCGTTGCCCTACAACATGACAAACCGCACACTGGTTACCGCCATTGGAAGCATACTGAATATCCGTTACCTGGAAACCATCCGCGAAAAAGAAGGAGGCTCGTATGGAGTGGGCGTACGGGGTGGAGTCAACAACATCCCGGTGGATGAAGCCACGCTCATGATGCAGTTTGACACGGACCCGCAAAAGCAGGCAAAATTGATGGAGATAATCCATTCCGAAATTGCGGAAATTGTTTCGAACGGGCCGCGTGCCGATGATGTGCAGAAGGTGAAAGAAAACATGCTGAAAAAATATGCAGAAGATTTGAACGAAAACGGCTGGTGGTCGAATGCCGTACAACGTTATTACCGCGACAAGCTGAACCTGGTAACCGACTACAAGCCTTCGGTTGAAGCCATGACTGCGGGATCCATCCGATTGACCTTGAAAGATATTGTCAACCAAGGCAATACAATCGAGGTGGTGATGAAACCGGAATAAACCTGCATCCGGACCTTAAATCCCGGCGGTTTGACTTGCGAGTCGAACCGCCGTTTTTTTAGGGAAGCAGCAAACGGTGGCTTTATTTATTAAAGGCCGCACAGAACAACATGTTATAGTTCCGGTATTCCTTTCATTAGTACAAAAAACCGCTAAGGATTAATGACATGCTTCATGTACCCTTGTGGTAAAACCCTTTTTTAATCCCGCACCAAGCAGGCTAACAATCACATCCTCCATGTGGTTTGCGGGGCAACCAGCTTCAACTATCTAAATTACAGTGAAAAAGGCCATCACCACATTGCCCGATGGTACATTTTTTTCTATATTTGCATGCCTTATCCTTATTTCGCCACATTTGACAACAAGTTTAAACATTTCCCTATCCTGCAATGAGTGAAAGCATCGTCCTCGTCATTTCGTTTTCCGCCGTTTTAAACCTGGCCATACTGAGCCTGTTGAGCTGGCTCAAATCAAAGGGCAAGCCGGGGAATTTCTGGTTGGGATGCATGTTTTTCGCAGCCAGCATGGCCATTCTCGACAACAGCCTGATTTATATCGGAAAAGGAATGGTTTCATTATACCATGTGGCCCTTATGCTGAACCTTGGCTGGGGAGCCTACCTGGTAGCATTTGCCCGGAGCTTGAGGAACCCGGCCGAAAAGGCAATCCGCTACAACTGGAAGTTGTTTATCCCGGTTTACCTTTACCTCCCTTTTTTCATCCTCACCCTGGTTGAACCGCATTGGAGGACCGACACGATAACATTGGCCAAAGCCGGGAAAATGACCCTGTTCGGGACAGCCTACAACCTCCTGATTTGCGGGTATTCCATTCTTTCGAATACCGCCTTGCTGTGGCAGGAACACAAGCCGAAGCCAAAACCCGGCGAACTAAGCCCAAAGTCGAAAACCAAGGAAGTGCTGTGGGTGATGCTGGTGCTGCAACTGCTTGCATTCGTGCCATTCATCCTGAAACTGGATATCAGCTACATACTGCTTTACATGCCTGTTTTCGGACAGGTTTTCTTCCTGTACATTTTTTTCCGGATCACGTATTCATCCCATTTGCTATTCCCCGCCAGCCAGCGCGAAAAAGAAAACAACCCCGCGGCAAAATATTCCACTATCAAGCTGAACAGCGAAAGGGCCGAAGAGATACGCGAAAGAGTCGTGGAGTACATGAACGCGAAAAAACCATACCTGAAAATGGATTATTCGCTAACCGACATGTCGAGGGATTTGAAAGTCCTTCCAACCCAGCTCTCGATGGTTATCAACAGCAAGCTGAACTGCTCGTTCCCCGAGTACCTGAATTCATTGAGGATAAAAAGGGCGTTGGAATTGTTGAACAAGGCCAGCAACAACAACCTGACGATTGAAGCCATTGCCTACGAATCGGGGTTCAACAACCGCACCAGCTTTTACAAGGCCTTCAAAAAAGAGACGGGCAAACTACCCAAAGACTTCCTGAAAAAGCCCGGGAAGATAAAGGAAATCGTGTAACCCGACGTTTCCAAACAGCGCATGCCGGCTGCAAAGTTCCCGGATAAAACCTAAAAAGCCCGGAAAGGGAATTTCCTTCCGGGCTTTAATATTTTTGGGGTGGGCAGTACTATTTCACAGAATAAATAGCCAGCTTGTTCCCGTTGGCTGTGAAGAATTTTTCGCCGCCAACAGAGAAGTGGGGGTCGTCATAGAACAACACGTCGGCCGAGTGGACCCCGCGGATGGTCATATCCTCGAGGTTGACCGAAGCAAACTGCTTGTACTGCATTTTCTTGATATTCCCGCTGGTGAAAATGGCATAGTCATCGTAGTCATCATCGGCATCCAGCAATTCCTGAACGGGAGTTCCTGCCACGTTAGGAGTTTTAAGCGAACCTAGGACTTTGGCATTCACGGCATCGACCTTTACAATACCTTTGGCACAATCGACAATAAATTGTTTTTGCATGTCGAAATAAGTCATCCGCCAAATGGCACCCAGCTTCTCCTTCGACACCGGCACACTGCCCAGCACTTTCCCGCTGGCACCATCCAACACGAACAGGTTCTTATCCGTTGCACAATACAGCTTGCCATCAATGTATTGCGTGGTAGCTATAAAACCGAATTTGTCCTTGGCCGCCTTGGCAATGGTTTCGTTGCTCCAGTCGATGTTTCCCGTTTCGGCATTGTAGGCAATTATCCCGTATTTGTCCACATTGTTGAAAATGTATTTGTAGGTGTAAGTTGTGCTTCCGGAGCAAACCACCCTCACACGGGGGGTGTTGTAGCTGATGCACACGTTAACCTGCCCCGACTGGGCGTGCTGCTCGGTTTTCTGGATTTTCTTGGCAGCAGCTCCGTACGACATGATGATTTTACCATCGACCGCCATGAGGGACGGGATTTTCTGTGCATCGGGGAATTTTTTCGATTCCCAGATTTTATTCCCGTGTTCCAGGCCGTAGCAAATCACCCTGTTCTTCACCTTGTCAACCACATACACTTTCCCGTTATAAACCACGGGGTCGGGGGCAGGGAAAGGAGTCATGGTTACAGCCAACACTCCCTTCATTTCGGTGGTTGTATAATAACATTCCCATGCTTTTTCGCCCGTATTCACATCCAGGACAGTGAGGCCGCTGTTCGTTTTCAGGTTCGGTTCGTGTTCAATGAATATTTTGCCATCCGAGTACAACATCCTTACATAAGGCTGGTATGTAATCCAGTCGCAAGCCTGGGCAATGAAATGTTCGCGTTCCCACAACAACCGGTTGGTCCCCATTTCGTATGCCGAGAATTTCATTTTCCAGCTTTGGAAACCGGTTCCTGCACCACCAAGAATACCCAGTATATTGAGGAATGCGCTTTCTTTCCCTTTCATGATTACATAGCAATTCTTTTCAGGGATGTCGATTACAGTGGTGCGCGAACGGGAAGTGAGCGCTTTCTTCATGTCGTAGTATTCTTCAATATTGTCCACTTCTTCGCCTGTCCTGGTAGCCAGGTAAATGGAGTTGTCTTTCCCGGTGTTGATACTAACCAGGTCGTAATAAGCCATGATGTAACAATTGAAATCCTTGGCTTTCCCGGTGAGGTCGACTGACTTGCTCCATATCACGTCGCCTGTCCGTACATTCACAAATTCCACGTTTTCCTTTGTGGGCAGCAATATCCCGTTTGTTTTGGAGTCGTAGTAATTCCGGAAACCTTCCGACAACTCGTATTTCCCGAAATCCGAAACATATTTATCGCTTTTCCACAGCAGGCTGCCTGTTTTCCCATCGATAAAATACTTGGGGGCAATGCTTTTCCGGGTATCCTCGTCGTAAACAAGAATCACGTTCGATTCCTTGTTCCAGAACTGGTGGGCAAATTTCTTGTCGTTCAGTTCTTTATGGAAATTGATTTTCCATAAAACCTTCCCTGAATTCCCATCAATCATCGCCATGTCCGATTTGGTGGAGCATAAAAAGTAACCGAAATCCGGCGTATGGTCATATTTGAACACCGAAGGGCTGAATGGAATTATTACCGACTGGACCATTTTGAAGTCGGCGGGTTTCGCAAATGAAAGCATCGAAACAAAAAGGACGAATGCCAGTAGAACCTGTTTTTTCATAAGTGTTAATTGTTTTAATGAATAATATTGACGTATATTGGGCGAGGTTTCAAGCTCCGGAGGACGAATGCCGGAAAACCAACAGCACAAAAATAGCCTATTATTGGGAACAACGCACCCTGCCCGCCGGCAGCAAAATGTGCACACGCAGGCGTTGGGAGGCACGATAAAACATACAACGCTGGTTTAAAGACACTTACGCCACCGCGCAAGACATCTTCCTGTCCCGGCAAACTTGTCATGATTTATAATCACTTACACAAACAACAATCACCTCGT
>DATGXD010000016.1:0-2948 GCA_035299105.1 Paludibacter sp.
AGATAGAACTTCGCCGACTTCATCATGAGCGGGTAAATGCTTTGCAGGTAGGACCTGTCGCGGGTGAACAAGTAGTGGTCCCACAATTGCGAACACAACCAGCCGCCTCCGGCCACGTACATCCCCCAGGTAGTACCTTCGCCCGGCGAGGTAAATCCCCACACGTTCGAAATTGTTTGCATGCACCAGCCATCGAGTCCATACTGAACTTTAGCCGTCAGTTCCCCGGGTTTTTCCAACGATTTGTAGAACCGGGCAAAAGGTTCGAAACAATCCGAAAGGTTGGTGGCATCGGCCGGCCAGTAATTCATCTGCACGTTGATGTTGCTGTGGTAGTCGCAATTCCACGGATTGCGGATTTTATTTGCCCAAATGCCCTGTAGGTTGGCAGGCAAGCTTCCTTTGCGCGACGAAGAAATCAACAGGTAACGCCCGAACTGGAAATAAAGTTCCTGCAGGTGCAAATCATCGGGGTTACGGAGCGAATTCAACAACCGGGCATCGGTTGGCACGGTGTCTTTCCGGCAATTCCCCAATTGAAGCGAAACCCGCCCGAACAAGGATTTGTAATCCGCCTGGTGCTTCTTCAGCAATTCATTGTAACCTTTCGAAACAGCTGCATCCAGTTGGGTTTGCGTGGTAACGCGCGGGTCATCGCCCACATAGGTGGGATATTCCTGCTTGTAGTTGGTCGATGCTGTCAACACCAGCATCACTTCCGTGGCATTTTTCACGCTAATGCCTTCGTTGCTACAGACAACCTGCCCGTTTTTCGAAACAGCTTTCAAACGTGCTGCATATTGCATTCCAGGAGTACTTTTCCCGCTCGACAACGAACCGTACATCAACAGGCCTCCGTTTTCGGCAACCGTGGAAAAGCGTTCGGGGCGGGTCAACTTAACCATAAAACCCAAGGCGTTCCGTTTCGATGATTTCAAGCGGACAACCAGCGCCTTGTCGGGGTAGCTTGCAAAAATTTCCCGGCTATAGTTTACCCCATCCTGGGTGTAGGAAACGGTTACCATGCCCCTGTTCAAGTCCAGTTCTTTCCGGTAATTCGTGTACGCCGAAGTTTTCCCAAACTCGACCCACAAGTCGCCCAGCGTTTCGTAACTGCCATAAGTAGGCGAACCCGAACCGCGCCCCTTGCAGACCTGGGTTTTTCCGGTCAACTGGTTAGCCTCCTTGTAATCTCCATCAAACAATAGCTGCCTGATTTTCGAAAGGTTATCAGCAGCATCCGGATTATCAAAATCGTCGGGGCTTCCCGACCACAATGATTTCTCGTTCAGCTGGATCCGCTCCTTATTGACATCGCCGAACACCATGCCGCCCAGAAAGCCATTCCCAACCGGAAGCGCTTTCAGCCACTCCTTGTCGCTTGCCCAACCACTTTTTTCATCCACAACCGAAGCATTAGCCGGCTGGTTATACCACAAACACAAACTTTGCTGTGCGTTAGCGGTTACAAACACACTAAACAACAACGCAATCAAACAACTTCTTTTTAGCATTTTCTATTCTTTTACAATTCCAGTTATTTCTATTTCAGATAATTTTGCATTTCCGGCATTTTCGAACACCACCCTGATTACCCCACCGGTCACGTCCGACAATAAAACCTGTTTCGAATTGAATGCAGATTGATTCGCCATAAAATCCGCCACCGGCTTCCAGTCTGTCTGGTTATCAGAAACCTCTACCCTGAAACGGTATACATCGTCAGAGGGAAAAGACAAATTAATTTGAAGCAAAGATAATTTCTTTTCGGTATCGAGGATAAAGAAAGGATTCGCATCATTGGCAAGAGGTTGCCACCATGTTTTTTTATTTCCGTCGGCGGCCAATGATGTGGGGTGTTCTTTCGTAAACGAACTTCCGAAAGTAGGGTTATTCTGCCCGAACTGCTGGGGAATGTTGGGTTTCCCCTGTTTGGAGAAACGGACATAAGGGCGCTCGGCAGCTTTTGCTGCCTGTCCTTCCACATAAGGCACTCCGCCCACGAAATCCAGTTTGATTTCGGCCGGTTCCAAGCCCGGTGAGGTTGCCCTGAGTACCGATTCGCCGGCATACCAAGCACGGCATTCGATGGCTGCCTGCCCGTCCTGAATGCGTATATCGCTTTTTTCTTCAAACTTAATACTGTTGCCCGTAGGTAATTCGGCCGGACCTGAAACCACTGACAGCTCTACCGGCGGATTGTTGCTGATTGCTTTTCCATCGGCATCCAGCACGGTGACTGTCAAATGTATATCTTCGGCCCCATCGGTTTTTGAAGTCAGGCGGTCGGCTTCAATTTTCAGTTTGGCCGGAATTCCCGGCTTTGGCCACTCGGGAGGCGCCACGTGTTTGTATTCGTTCCGGTACCAGTACCATGCACGTTTAGGAATGCGGAAATAATCCACCAGCCCCATTTTCCCCAAGCGCGACCCGGCAATGGAACCGTGGTCGAAACCGCACCAGATAGCCTGGCCGCTACGCCATTCGTGGACAGGCTGCCCTTTATCCTTGGCCAAATCGCCCCAACCAGGTTCATAATTCCCCGGCCGGTCCCAGCTTGTACTTCCATACTCCGACACAACCGAAGGAATTCCCGGAGCCTGGAACGCGGGGATGGTGCCGCCATCGCCGTTGTACCCTACCACATCGCCAATTTTGTCGATACGGTTATCGTCCAACGGGCGTTGGGCACCTCCTACGGCAGCCGGCCGGGTTGGGTCTTCGGCGTGGGAAATCCCGACCAGTTCCTTCAGCAGGTTCCGCATGGCCGGTGCAGTTTTGTTTGCGGTGAAAAACGGTTCGTTCGACATGCTCCACACTATCACCGAAGGGTTGTTGCGGTACATGCGAATCATTTCGCGGAGTTCGCGCTTGATGCTTGTTTCGAACGAGTCGCGGTCGGCTTCGCGGGTAGGATATGCACTTGAATTCCAATATCCTTCAGGCGT
>DATGXD010000017.1:0-15714 GCA_035299105.1 Paludibacter sp.
GCAGTAAGCAGGGTGGAAATATTCCCGTAGCCGTTGAACTTGATGATGGCACCGTATCCGACACCTTTGGAAGTTGAAAATCCGGAGTGGTCGAGTATTTCCTGGAGCAGGTCGCCATCCCAATACACGCAGAAGTTTTCGGCTACTCCGAAATGCGATAATTCCTGGCGGTCGGTTGCTGAAAGTCCCACTCCATTGCCCCACACCTGGGCTCCCTTGTATAAGTCCGTGATTTTCCCTGCACCTGCGCGGCCTACATCGCTCACTGCTATTTTGCGGTAAAGTATCTTACCTGTTTTTGCATCGCGCAGGTTGATGCCAGGGTTCGTTTCGTTGCATGCGAATGCTTCCTGTCCCTTGCGGTAGGGGTCGAAATCGCCATAATGCTGGGAGTCGCCGTGTCCCAGTTCTGTGGAATACAGGGGGGTGCCATCGTCATCGATTGTCATCGAACCCCAGTTTATTTCATCTTTCCCGTCGTCATCCACATCGGCAACGGTATAGTTGTGGTAGCCCTGGCAGTAATAGCTTTTGGGTGAATCATCCCATTTCCCTTGCTGGCGGGCAGAGGACCCGCCCGATTCCCAAAACCATTTGGGCACCAGCTTTTTGTTGACCACATCGTATGCCTGCATTTTGGTTTGGGTGTAAATCCCGCGCCCGATAAACAGGCTGGGTTTTTTACCATCGAGGTACGGTGCCCCGAAGAAAAACTTGTTTGCCCTGTGTCCGTAGTTGTCGCCCCAATCGCTTGAACTTCCGCGGGCAATGAAATTGACCCAGTCGAGTTCTTTCCCTGTGGCGCCATCAATCAGCGAAAGGTATTCGGGACCGGCATTCATGAAACCATCTCCACCTATCCCGTGGAAAGGGGCTTGTCGGTAATTGGTATAACCATCCCGGTCGCGGTCGCCAACCGATGTGCCGTTTTGGTTGTCGATATCCAGGCCGAAAACGGTGTTATCCGAACTCCGCATGAAAACTTCGGCTTTGCCATCGCCGTCAAAATCGAAAGCGGCGATATTGATTTCAACATCCATGGTGATATTCGGTCCCACATCGATAGCCCACATGAACGTGCCATCCAGCTTGTATGCTTCGAAATAGGTGAAATTCGTGCAGGTGTCGGTCCAGTTGTGGTTCATCCGCTTGATGATTATTTCGTACTGGCCATCACCATCCAGGTCGGCGGCCGTGGCATCGTTGGGGTAATAACCGGTTTTCCCCAGTCTTTTGATATCGCGCAACGGGATTTCAAGATATGGCTTCGTTAAAACAGAGGCTTGCGCCGATTGTGCCGATTCAATCCCGTTTTTTATGGCAGACACTGAGTATTTCGAAGAAACTGTCCCCGATATGTCCAGGAAATTCGAAGCGCCCGTAGTGGTTGCAGTGTAGATTAATGTGCCGTCTCGATATAATTTATAAGCGGTGTTGTGCCATTCATCGGAGGGGATGCGCCAGTTCACATACACCCCGTTCGATATTTTCTGTGCCACAACACTCCTGTCGAGTCTTTCCATGGGGCGTTGTGCGTACAAAAGGCAGAGTGAAAGGTTAAGCAAAAATAGAGTAGCCGTTTTTTTCATGATATTTTTAGATTGTATGGTTCTTGTAGGAGTGTGTGCAGGGGAATAATTCGGATAATCATTCCTGCCCGAACAATAATAGGGGAAAATAGAAGGCCGGTAAATACTATGTTTGTAGTCGCCACATTCAGATCTCATAATAAAGACCTTTTCTATTGGAGCAAAGTTAGGCAAAAAATCAGAACCTCCGGTTTTTGGTTGTTTTTTATTTAATAGTACATTAATGTATTTTCCTGATAGGCTTCATGCCTGCGCTCTTTTAGAAACTGATGCTTCTTGAATGTGAAGGGAAAATGGAAAAAGACACAGGTCTGCCCTTGGTTCTTGTGGGAAAATCATAAATACCTTTATCTTTGCATTCCAATTTGATAAAATTGATTGTGAAACCCGTATGACGTCGTATAAAAGCATATTTAAAATATCGTACCCTATTTTCCTGACCTTGCTGGCCCAAAACATCATCAATGTCACCAATACCGCATTTCTGGGTCGGGTGGGGGAAGTGGAACTGGGAGCATCGGCCATTGGCGGGGTGTTTTATTTCGCTATTTTCATGGTCGGACTGGGTTTCAGCCAGGGTGCGCAGATACTGATTGGCCGCCGGAACGGTGAGGGAAATTATGCGCAGATCGGACCTATATTCAACAACGGGTTGATATTTAATGTCTTGCTCAGCCTGGTTGTGCTGGCGCTTTGTATGGAGGAAGTTCCGTTGCTGATGAAAAGCTTTGTCCATTCCGCACCGGTTTACCATGCTTCGGTGGCCTACCTCAATTGGCGTGTTTTCGGGTTTGTTTTTGCATTCGCAGGCGCCATTTTCCGCAGTTTTTATGTCGGTATTACCCAGACCCGTGTCCTGACAGTTTCGGCCATTGTCACGGCTGTTGCCAATATCTTGTTCGACTACATACTCATTTTCGGTCATTTCGGTTTTCCCCGGCTGGGGATTGAAGGGGCGGGTATTTCATCTGTCATTTCGGAATTTGTTGCCCTGTTGTACGTGGTGGCTTACACGTTGTTCCGGACTGATATGAAATTATACGGATTGTTCCAGTTGAAGAAAATTGAATTTGGAATCCTCTGGCAGATCCTCGATTTGTCGGTATTCATCATGTTCCAGTACTTTATTTCCATTTCAACCTGGTTTTCTTTCTTTATTTTCATCGAGCACATGGGCGAGCGGCCGCTGGCGGTTTCCAATATCGGCCGGAGCTTATATGTGCTGATCATGATTCCGTCTTCGGCTTTGGGTACAACGGTCAATACGCTGGTCAGCAACCTGATTGGGGCGGGGCGCAAAGAGGAAGTGGTTTTGCTCGTAAACCGCATTGTGAAGATATCGGTTGTTGCCGTGTTACCGCTGATGCTGGCGGCGCTGGTTTTTCCCGGGATATTTGCCCGCATTTATACCGACGACCCGGCCCTGATTCTGTCCAGCATGCCGGTTGTCCGCATTGTGGCGTTGGCCAACCTGGTGTTTGCGTTCAGTTTCATCACATTCAATGGAGTTTCGGGCACCGGCAATACCCGCACGGCATTTGCCATCGAATTCCTGACCTTGTTCTTCTATATCAGTTATGTTTATTACACGGCTATCATTCATCCAAGCCCGGTGGAAGTGGTGTGGATGTCGGAATTTGTCTATTGGGTGATTGTTGGATTATTAGGCTATATGTATCTCTTGAAAGGCAATTGGCGGAGTAAACAAATATAAACTGAACGTTACAATTCTTTCCACAGCTGACCGATTAAATTGTTTAGATTCTTCGTTTCGTTCGGGATCTCATAGAAATAGTTTTAGTCAGCCTGAAGTGAATTCTTTAAAAAAATATATTCATTGCAGATGCCTGATTTGGATGGGAACTGAAATATTTATCCGACGAAAATCGTTATTTTTGTAAAATAATAAATTGAAAATCATGGCTAAAACCAAATCAGTATATGTCTGCCAGAATTGTGGCGCCGATTCGCCCAAATGGATAGGGAAATGTCCGGCTTGCGGCGAATGGAACACCTATGTCGAGGAAATTGTCAGCAAGGATGTCACGCCAAAAGCAATGCTGGCCGGCCTAGAAATAGCGAAGCAAAAACCCGTCCGGCTGCACGAGGTGGAAACTTCGGAAGAGCCGCGTTTCGACACTTCGAGCAACGAACTGAACCGGGTGCTGGGGGGCGGCTTAGTCCCCGGTTCGCTGGTGCTGATTGGCGGCGAACCCGGTATCGGAAAATCGACCCTGGTGTTGCAGGTTGTGCTGAACCTGAAAGGGAAAAAGACTTTGTATGTTTCGGGCGAAGAAAGCGTGAAGCAATTGAAGCTGCGCGCCGAACGCCTTAAGTTCGAGAACCCCGACTGCTACATTGTGAGCGAAACCTCCCTCGAACAGATTTTCGTGCATATCCAGAACGTACAGCCCGATGTGGTGATAGTGGATTCAATCCAGACAGTTTCCACCGAACTGATCGAATCGTCGCCAGGCTCGGTGGCGCAGGTGCGCGAATGCACGGCCAACTTGCTGAAATTCTGCAAAACCACTGCTACCCCCGTGTTGCTAATCGGACATATTAATAAGGAAGGCAATATTGCCGGGCCCAAAGTACTCGAACACATTGTCGACACGGTGTTGCAGTTCGAAGGTGACCAGCATTACATGTACCGCATTCTCCGCCCGATTAAAAACCGCTTTGGAAGCACTTCGGAGCTGGGTATTTTCGAAATGCAGCAAAACGGCCTGCGCGAGGTGAGCAACCCCTCCGAACTGTTGCTGTCGCAAAACCACGAGGGCTTGAGTGGCGTGGCCATAGCTTCAGCTATCGAGGGCGTGCGCCCGTTCCTTATCGAAGTGCAGGCCTTGGTCAGCTCGGCGGCTTACGGCACGCCGCAACGCTCAAGCACGGGCTTCGACCTGCGGCGGTTGAACATGTTGCTGGCAGTACTCGAAAAACGTGCCGGGTTCAAAATTGCCCAGAAAGACGTGTTTCTCAATATCGCCGGCGGTATCAAAGTCAACGATCCGGCCATCGACCTGGCTGTTATTTCGGCTATTTTATCGTCGAATGTCGACATGGCCATCGAAAAGCATGTGTGCATGGCCGGTGAAGTGGGTCTTTCGGGCGAAATCCGGCCTATCAACCGTATCGAACAGCGAATCCTGGAAGCTGAAAAACTGGGCTTCACCAAAATGATTATTCCCGATATTAACCTGAAAAGCCTGAACCTCTCGAAACTCAATATCCAACTCGTGCGGGTAAAGAAAGTGGAAGAAGCGTTCAGGGTGTTGTTTAAGGGATGACAAGAATTCTACAAATATCTTTTCCCGAAAGGAAATAAATATGGATAACCCTGGGTGAAGCCCACGGAAGAGGAACAAATGAAGCTTAGCCCTGAAAGAGTTAAACACAAAATAAAACAAGATGAACTTACGCACCGTCAACGTCACCCGTTATATCATACCTTTACGCGAAGGCGGTTCGCTGCCCGCACTCGCCGAAGCCGACGACGGGTTCAAGTACGTCGTGAAGTTTCGTGGCTCCGGTCATGGCACCAAGATGCTGATTTCGGAACTGGTTGGCGGCGTGGTGGCTAAGTTGTTGAAGCTACGTGTCCCCGAATTAGTTTTTGTTCAACTGGACAAGGCGTTCGGGCAAACCGAAGGCGACGAAGAAATACAGGACTTGCTCCAGGGTAGCCGCGGGCTGAACCTTGGGTTGCATTTCCTGTCGGGAGCCTTGGCTTACGACCCGGTAACCACCAAAGTGGATGGGTTGACGGCTTCGATGATTGTGTGGATGGATGCTTTCCTTACCAACGTGGACCGCACCGTGAAAAACACGAACATGCTGATGTGGCACAAGGAGCTGTGGCTCATTGACCACGGTGCAACGCTGTATTTCCACCATTCGTGGACTAACGTGGAAAAGCAGGCCCTGACGCCTTTCGCCCTGGTAAAAGACCATGTGTTGCTCCCGTTCGCCGACAGGCTGGAAGATGCAAGCAACCTTTGCAAAAACATACTGACACCCGGTGTAATCCGCGAAATTGTGGACCTTATCCCCGACGGATTTGCCAACTGGACCGAGGATGGCGATACGCCGGAATCGATTCGCGAAACCTATTTCCGCTTCCTGGCATTGCGGTTGGAAAATTCCGGTAACTTTTTAAACGAAGCCATCCATGCAAGGAAAACACTTATATGAATACGCCGTGATTCGTGTGGTGCCACGGGTGGAACGCGAAGAATTTATCAATGTGGGCATTATCCTGTTCTCCAAACGGGCAAAATTCATCCGCATGAAATACAAACTCGACCTTGAACGTCTGAGGGCTTTTTCGTGCGAGATTGAAACGGAATTACTCGAAAATACTTTAATGTCCTTCGGAAAAATTTGCCGTGGGGAAGAGGATGGCGGCGAAATAGCCCGTTTCGAAATTCCCGAGCGTTTCCGCTGGCTTACTGCCGTCCGCAGTTCCTGCATTCAGACTTCGCGTCCGCATCCCGGGTATGCCGAAAATTTAGAATTGGAGGTTGAAAAATTGTTTGTGGAAATGGTTTTGTGATAATGCAACAAAAGGATAATAAAAAAAGTCGCACATTTCTGTTGTGCGACTTTTTTTGTGGGCGTTGAGGGATTCGAACCCCCGACCCTCTGCTTGTAAGGCAGATGCTCTGAACCAGCTGAGCTAAACGCCCGAAATTTCTTACGGTTAATAGTGCTTTCTCCAAAAGCGTTGCAAAGATACAGCTTTTTTTATATTCCGCAAGGGTGCTAAAAGATATTTTTTGTAATTTCTGCTCAATCATTGTACGGTTTCAAGGTAAAACATTCATTATCATTGGGCTTGGCATGTTTTGTTTTTAACTATTTTGCCTTGTGTTTTCTGACTGGAAGAATCGGGACATTGGCTTATGGATTAATTTGAGTATCTTTGCGCCCAAAATATTTGCACCCACCGCCGCTTGTTGCGAAAACAGGGACGGAAATCAAGATAGATGGAATGTGAATATCTAACGCTTTAGATATAAAAAAACAATGGGAAATATTGTAGCAATTGTAGGGCGGCCTAACGTGGGGAAATCGACCCTTTTTAACCGCCTGACGAATAGCCGCAGGGCGATAGTGAATGACGAAGCCGGAACAACCCGCGACCGCCAGTATGGCAAATGCGAGTGGGAGGGACGCGAATTTTCGGTGATCGATACCGGAGGTTGGGTTATAAACTCGTCCGATGTGTTCGAGGGCGAAATCAAGCGCCACGTGGTGTTGGCTATCGAGGAAGCCGATGTCATTCTCTTTTTGGTGGATATCCAGAACGGAATCACCGACTACGACCTTGAAGTGGCGGAAATACTCCGGCAGCACAAAAAGCCGGTGTTGCTGGCAGCCAACAAGTCGGACACCTTCGAATGGCAGTACCAGGCTGCCGAATTTTATAAGCTTGGGTTGGGCGAGCCGATGATTGTTTCGGCAATTAATGGCCTTGGCTCGGGCGACTTGCTTGATAAGCTCCTCACATTCTTCAAACCCGACTCCATGGAAGAAATCGATGCCGAACTTCCGCGTTTTGCCGTGGTCGGAAGGCCTAATGCCGGGAAATCATCCATTGTGAATGCCTTTGTGGGTGAAGAGCGCACCATTGTGACCGACATTGCCGGTACTACCCGCGATTCTATTTACACCCGTTTCAATAAGTTTGGGCATGACTTTTACCTGGTCGATACGGCCGGCATCCGGAAAAAAGCCAAGGTGAACGAAGACTTGGAGTATTATTCGGTGGTGAGGTCGATTCGCGCCATTGAAAACTGCGATGTTTGTATCCTCATGATTGATGCCACGCGCGGCATCGAAAGCCAGGACTTGAATATCTTCTCGTTGATACAAAAGAACAAAAAGGGATTTGTGGTTTGTGTCAATAAGTGGGACTTGATCGAGAACAAGGAGTCGAACGATGTCAAGCACTTTGAGAGGGCAATCCGCGAACGGTTGGCGCCCTTTGTCGACTTCCCGATTATATTCACTTCGGCGGTGACAAAGCAGCGGATTTTCAAAGTGCTCGAAACGGCGGTGGAGGTGTATGGAAACAAACAACGGAAAGTCCCCACGGCAAAACTGAATGAATACCTGCTGCCTGTTATCGAAAATTATCCGCCCCCGGCGCTGAAAGGAAAGTATATCAAGATAAAATATGTGACGCAATTGCCCGACACGCAGATTCCAACTTTTTTGTTTTTCGCCAATTTGCCCCAATACGTGAAGGAGCCCTACCGTCGTTTCCTCGAAAATAAAATCCGTACGAAGTACGAATTTACAGGTACCCCTATCCAGATTTTTATCAGGCAGAAATAAAGTACAATTACCTCCAATAAAAAAATGCAACAAGTATTTAACCTGTTGCATTTTTTTATTGGGAAATAATATGGCGGAGGCTCAAAACCCGCTATAAACCAGATTTATTTTCATGGGCGAATCGGCGTTTTTGCCACTCCGGATTGTTGCGGCGCCCATCGAAGGTTGCTGCTGTATGTTGATGACTGTTGTGGCGCCGGTTGAGGAAGAGTAAGATGTCTTCACGCTTACGGGAACCAGGCACAAGTCAAGGAACTCGTCAAGCGGAGCCTTGTTTTTTTCAGCAGTTTTGATTTCGTTTTCAATCAATGCCGCCAGGTTGTACGAATAATAATATTGGATAGCCCCTGTGGAATCAACCTCGTAAGCTAGTTGACCCAAAATAGCACGCGTAGCAGAAGGCAGTTCTTTCTTGGTGAAGAATGATCTGATTTCTGTTTCGTTTTTAGCTTTGACCAGAAGCACGTATTTCAACAATGGCAGGGGCAGTTTCGTGTTGTTATCGACAACTTCCACCCGAAGCGTCGCACTGTTTATTTTGAGCGACTTGTTGGTGATTTTAGAACTCATTTTTTCCTTGATCTTTTTCAGCGGAATCCTCACTTTCGTCTGGATGTTTGCCGGGGAAGACAGGTAATTCAGGTTGGGGTCGTTCAAATTCACGACTGTTTTCCGGTCGGGATGCCGCAAACAATTTACCTGGCGGACTTCCGAGTTGGCCGGGAAAGGTAGCTTGTCGATTATCACCGTGTCCTTGCCATTCTTTTTGTATACGTGATGGAAATAATAGTCCAAATCAATCTTCCAAATGTTCAGCATAGTTGCGGCGCCATAGTTGGCCTTGATGTATATCCCCTTGAAGAAGTTGTTCACGAAAGCCGTGTCGCTTGTGTAATAATCCTTTGTCGTGTCAGGGAAAAATCGCTGGACAAATGATGATGGGAGGTTAAACTCCTTGATGTAGGTCAGAGTGTCGCCATTGGTTTTCGTGCGGTCTTTTACCGGCGACACCTTCTGTGCCAGCAATATGGATTTGTCGGAATAATCGGCCGGGTCGATGCTGGACGAATATCGCCCCGTGAAACTGAAAGTTTTCTTGTTCATTTCGTATATGCTCACTTCGAACGGCGAATCGCCATCCCCGAACCAGGAACTGTAGTGTAGCACTATTTTAGCCGAGTCGGGAGTCGACTGGGGAGGAAACCTGAAGTTGAGCGGGCAATTGACTTGTGCCAGGATTTCGGCTTCCGTTGTCCCGTATTTCGGGTCATAAAAAGTTCCCAGTAAAAATGAATCTTGCTGGGTGGAAGTAATAGAGTCGATAAAAAAACTCTCGGTTGCTAGGTGCAGTGTATCGGCATTAACCTTGATCTGGTCGGAAGTGGGCTGGATTTGGGAGCCTGTGTCAGCTAAGTCGTCGCATGAAAAGACCAGAAACGATAGTAATGTTAATAAAACGATTGGATATGATTTCATGTAAAATGAATATGAAGAAAAAGTTAGTTGAAAAACAAGGTGGATGATTTTTGTTGGAAACTAAACGGTCGCGCTCTCAAAGCAGGCTGTCGTAAAACTGCACGTACGCATCGGCATATTCATCATCGGGCTGGTAAGGCAGGAACTTTAGCTTTTTGGAAGCGACATATTCCAGTATGGCACCGTTTACAACTTCGCTCGATTGGATTACCGCATCGGAATAGTCAATGGCCAGTTTCGACAAGGCAACAAAGTCGATTACTTTGTCTTTCACCTGCACAACGTGTTTTTTCTCAATGCCTTCCAAAAGCAGCCTTTCCGCAAAAAGACTCCGGAAGGGTTTCTTGAAATCATCGTTGAATATAGAGTAAACTACCTTCGAGTGTTTGAAAAACGGATCATCGTTGTAAGCTTTTTTTATGTACAAGGGAGCCAAGGCGGTCATCCAGCCCTGGCAATGTATCACATCAGGAGTCCACCGGAGTTTTTTCACGGTTTCCATCACTCCACGCACAAAGAAAATAGTTCGTTCATCGTTGTCGTCATATTCCTCGCCCTTTTCGTCAGCAACGGTGTTCTTCCGGTGGAAATAGTCATCATTGTCGATAAAATAAACCTGCATGCGTGCCGCCTGGATGGATGCTACCTTGATAATGAGCGGGTGGTCGGTGTCGTCGATAATCAGGTTCATTCCCGATAAACGTATAACTTCGTGCAATTGATTCCGGCGTTCGTTGACGGCCCCGAATTTAGGCATGAAAGTTCGGGTTTCACGCCCCCGATCCTGAACTGCTTGTGGTAGGTACCTGCCCATGTTGGCAACTTCGGATTCCGGCAAATAGGGAAATATTTCTTGCGAAATATACAAAACCTTGGTAATTTTTTTCATTCTTATAACCCCCGATGCTTGATGGTATAATTTTGGTATGCAAAGATATATAAAAAAAATCGGAAATAAACAAGACTTGATGTTCTAAACGTTAAGCCTGGTTGCGGGATAAATGGCTTGAATAAAATTGGAACCGGCTATGTTGCGAGCTATTGTTCAATTAATCAAATGATTAATGCGGAATCGAAAATTGGATGGCTTTAAACGGACGAAACCTGTTTATAAAAGTTTAACCAAGAATTCGTTATTATAAGATTGGGGCTGTTTTGTTGAACTTAATTTTGTTGCTGCCATTCCTTGTTTTTGATGTATGCCATCGGCCCGGTTGCCCATTATATAAACCAATATGAACGATAATACGAATAAGTTTAGTACTTTTGCAGTCGATTTGAAAATCGGGATTTGTACGGTTTTGGATTTTTTAATTACAGAAGGAGAATGAGAATAATCCGTTTGAGGAAAGAGCTTGTACAAGAAATCAGCTTGTTCAAACAAGCTCGGAAAAAAATTGGGTTTGTGCCTACAATGGGAGCATTGCACGACGGGCATAAAGCGTTGATTGAACGTGCTGTAGGAGAGAATGATGTTTGTGTTGTCAGCATTTTTGTTAATCCAACCCAGTTCAATAACCCCGTCGACCTGGAAAAATATCCACGCAGCCTGGAAAGGGATGCACGGATGTTGGAAACTGTGGGTTGCGAGATTATTTTCGCCCCCGAAGCTACCGAAATTTACGATCCAAAGGAAATAAACCAAACGTTCGCATTCGATTTCGGTGGGCTCGACCAGGTTATGGAGGGTAAGTTCAGGCCGGGCCACTTCAACGGCGTGGTCCAGATAGTAAGCAAGCTTTTTGACCTGGTCCAGCCGGATAAAGCTTATTTTGGGGAAAAAGATTTCCAGCAACTGGCTATTATCCACCGCATGGTGCAAGTGCTTGGTTATAAGACCGAAATTGTGGATTGCCCGATTGTAAGGGAACCTGGTGGATTGGCCATGAGCAGCCGCAACGAACGCTTGACTGCCGAACAACGCAAAAGTGCAACTGAAATATCGAAGGCATTGTTCGAAAGCAGCCGTTTAGTGGGTCGGATAACACCTGGCGAACTGGTTCAGTGGGTGGCAGATAAGGTGAATGTTGTCCCCGGTTTGCAAGTGGAGTATTTTGAAATTGTAAATTCGGTGTCGCTCCGCACAGCCGGAAGCTGGAACGAGCCAGCGGTGGGTTGTATCGCCGTGTTTTGTGGCGATGTAAGGCTGATTGATAATATACGGTATTGATTATTTAAAATAAAATTCATCATCCCGCATCCGAAAAACCAGGTTGGGAACCGGGATTGTAAAGATTGGAAAATATGTTTGTACACATTGTAAAGTCAAAAATTCACAGGGTGACTGTTACCGAAGCCAACCTGAATTATATAGGCAGCATTACCATCGACCAGGATTTGATGGATGCATCGAACATAATTGCGAACGAAAAGGTTAGCATTGTTAACAACAACAACGGCGAACGGATTGAAACCTATGTGATTCCTGGCGAAAGGGGGTCGGGTGTTATTTGCCTGAATGGAGCTGCTGCCCGTAAAGTACAACCCGGTGATATTGTGATTATCATGGCCTTTGCCATGATGGAAATGGAAGAGGCCAGGACATTTAAGCCGGCCATCATTTTCCCCGACACTGCAACCAATAAACTGATTGGATAAGCCATGAATGTCGTAGTCATAAAATACAACGCAGGCAACATCCGGTCGGTATTGTTTGCCTTGGAACGAATAGGGGTGGATGCGGTTGTCACCGATGACCCCACCTTGATCCGAGCTGCCGATAAAGTAATTTTCCCGGGTGTGGGAGAAGCTTCCTCGGCCATGAATTACCTGAAGGAAAAAGGCCTCGACAAGCTCATTTCTTCGCTCACCCAACCGGTTCTGGGGATTTGCCTCGGCATGCAGTTGATGTGTGCGCATTCCGAGGAAAACGATACTCCCTGCCTCGGGATTTTCAACCAGAAGGTAAAACGTTTCCCGGACAGCCAGCTGAAAGTGCCTCAGATAGGTTGGAACAATATCCATGCCCTGAAATCGCCGTTATTCGAAGGCGTGAATGAAAATGCTTACATGTATTTCGTGCACAGCTATTATGTCGAAAGTTGCGGCGATGCAATTGCAAAAACAGATTATATCGAAGAATACAGTTCGGCTGTGCACAAAGATAATTTTTATGCCGTTCAGTTCCACCCCGAAAAATCAGGGGAAGCCGGGCAGAAAATACTCGAAAATTTTATCCGAAAGATATAAGAATCCAAGGCCGCTATCTGCCGGCGTTATTTCCCATTAGCAATACCATACATGACTTTTGAACTCCAACATGCCGATTCCCAAAGCAATGCCCGCGCCGGTAAAATTGTTACTGACCATGGAGTAATCGAAACGCCGATTTTCATGCCTGTGGGGACGGTGGCCTCGGTTAAGGCAGTACATGCCCATGAACTGGACGAAGACATCAAGGCGCAAATCATTTTGGGAAATACTTATCATTTGTATCTCCGTCCGGGAATCGATACGCTGGAAAGGGCAGGAGGCCTGCATAAATTCAATAGTTGGGACAAACCGATACTGACCGATAGTGGGGGGTTCCAAGTCTTTTCGTTGTCCGAAAACCGGAAATTGAAGGAAGAAGGGGCTACTTTCCGCTCTCATATCGACGGCAGCAAGCATTTGTTTACGCCCGAAAACGTGGTGGATATCCAACGCTCAATTGGGGCCGATATCATTATGGCTTTCGACGAATGTACTCCCGGAACCGCCGATTACCAGTATGCGAAAAAATCGATGGAACTGACACACCGCTGGCTCGAACGGGGCTTGAAGCATTTCGATGCTACCGAACCAAAGTACGGATATTCCCAAACTTATTTCCCCATTGTGCAGGGTTGCGTTTATCCCGACCTCAGGCGCCAGTCGGCCGAATTCATAGCTTCGCAAAACCGGGAGGGAAACGCCATTGGCGGGCTGGCTGTGGGTGAACCTACCGAAAAAATGTACGAAATGATCGAGGTGGTGAACGAAATACTACCCAAGGAAAAACCACGTTATTTAATGGGCGTGGGAACTCCACAAAATCTGCTGGAGGGAATTGAACGTGGGGTAGACATGTTCGACTGCGTGATGCCGACCCGCAATGGACGGAATGGCATGTTGTTCACTTTGCAGGGAATCATGAACATCAAGAATGAAAAGTGGAAAAACGATTTCAGCCCGCTCGACGAGTTTGGGACTTCGTTGGTGGACAGGATTTATTCCAAAGCCTACCTTCGGCATCTGTTTGTCAGCAAGGAATTGCTGGCCATGCAGATAGCTTCCATTCACAACCTGGCTTTTTACCTGTGGCTTGTAGGGGAAGCCAGAAAACATATTGTCGCCGGTGATTTTACCCCCTGGAAAAAAGGAATTGTAGGTCAACTTGGGCGAAGATTGTGATTTGTCGAACTCACGTTATTTTATCTATTCGGAAATGAAAAAAATCAACTATCGGACTATAGGGTTAAAACGGATTGATACTTATATCATCAAAAAATTTCTAGGTACTTATTTCTTTTCCATCGTCCTGATTCTCGGCATTGCCATTGTTTTCGACCTGACTGAAAAACTGGATAATTTTTTTGAAAACAATGCTCCGTTGAAGGCTATCGTATTCGACTATTACCTGAATTTTATCCCGTTCTATATGAACATGTTCAGTCCGTTGTTCACGTTCATTGCCGTTATTTTCTTTACTTCCAAAATGGCTACCAACACCGAGATAATTGCCATCTTGGCCAGTGGTGTCAGTTTCCGCCGGATGATTATGCCTTATTTTATATCGGCTGCTATTATATCGGTTATTTCGTTTGGCCTGGGAGGGTATATCATCCCTAGTGCCAACAAAAAACTCCTGGATTTCGAGAACAGGTATGTGCGGAAATTTAAAACGGACAATGCCCGGAATGTGCAGATGGAAGTGGAAAAAGGGGTTATCATGTATATCGAACGGTACGAGGTATCGAACAATATGGGCTATCGTTTCTCGCTTGAAAAGTTCAAAGGCAAAACGCTGGTTTCGCGGCTCACAGCCCAAACAGTTACCTGGGATTCTGCCTACCGCTGGAAAATTACCGATTACCTGCAACGCGATTTTAATGGTTTGAGGGAAAAGATAACCAGGGGGTCGGTAAAAGACACGACCATTATGGTGCAGCCCGAGGAATTTTTTATTACCAGCCAGGAAGCTGCACAAATGAGCAACCCCCGCTTGTCGCGTTACCTGACAAGGCAGCGGAGCAGGGGAGTGGGAAATATCCAGGGTTTCGAGGATGAATATTACAAACGGTTTTCCATGCCACTGGCTGCCTTTATCATGACCTTAATGGGCGTTTCGCTCTCTTCGCGAAAAGTTCGTGGAGGAATGGGGCTGCATCTCGGTGTCGGGCTTGCATTAAGTTCCTTGTATATCCTCTTCTCGACACTCTCGACAACTTTTTCTGTAGGTGGGGTTATGAGTGCCTTTGTTGCCGTGTGGCTGCCCAATGTGGTGTTCCTGTTGGTTGGGGTTTACCTGTACCATACCGCGCCAAAATAAGCTTTATCGGCATAATCCTGTCTCGTAGCGCAACTTAACTTGGACCAGTTCCCCCTGCGATTTTTCCCAATGTGATAAGGGCTAATATGGAAAATGAGGGTGACCTTTTGGGACACCCTCATTTTCGTAAAGGTCTATCGCTTTTTATTCTTTATTGTAACCTTGTTCGTGGACACTGCTCACGGCACGGCCAGAGGGGTCGTTCAGCTTCTTGAAAGCTTCGTCCCACTCCAAGGCAATAGGAGTGCTGCAAGCTACCGAAGGAACTGAAGGAACGCATTTCGAGGCCGCATCCGAAGGGAACAGGTCGGTGAATATGGTTCGGTAGTAATATTCTTCCTTGTTCATCGGAGGATTGATAGGGAAAGTTTCATTCACCTTGGCCATTTGTTCATCCGTTACCATTTCGGAAGTAAGTGCTTTCAGCGTGTCAATCCAGTTGTATCCAACTCCATCGGAAAATTGTTCCTTCTGGCGCCATGCCACGCTTTCGGGCAGGTAACTTTCAAAGGCTTTGCGTAAAATCCATTTTTCCATTTTTCCATTCTGCCCGGCCATTTTATCTTCCGGGTTCAGGCGCATGGCCACATCCAGGAATTCTTTGTCGAGGAATGGAACGCGGCCTTCGACACCCCACGAAGCCAATGATTTATTGGCACGCAAACAATCGTACATGTGGAGTTTTTCCAGCTTGCGGACGGTTTCCTTGTGGAATTCCTCTGCATTCGGGGCTTTGTGGAAATACAGGTAACCTCCGAAAATTTCGTCGGCCCCTTCACCCGAAAGCACCATTTTCAC
>DATGXD010000018.1:0-13325 GCA_035299105.1 Paludibacter sp.
GATTTTTAAAACCCAACTTCATACAAGCTTGTTTGTTGATAATCACCTCGTTGGCATCGTAATTGGAAGCCGGTGGAAAATTGGAACCCGCAAGCATTTTCACCGAGAAGAAGTCGATAAAATTCTGGTCGACACTGGTTAACGAAAAGTTGGCTTTTGTGCTTTCCTTGCCAACCAAGTTGACTTCATTGCTTTTCCTTTCAAAGGCTTTCCCGGGTACGGTTTCTGCCGTGGTAAACGACTTCACCTCCGGAATCTGCCTCAACTCATCCTTGAACGAAGCCAGTTTCTCCGCAATGGCAGGCTTTTTAATCATGGTCATGGGCGAGAATGAAACCAATGTGCGGTCCAGGTTTATGCCAAGCGGCTGGTTTTGCATGAACTGCACTTGTTTGAAAATAAAACCGGTGGCTATGATTAGAAACACCGATGCCGCCAACTGGAAAACGACCAGCACTTCCCTTGACAACAGGCTTCTACGCCCTAATATTGTTTTCTGCTTCAGGGCCGAGGCCGATTGGGGCTTGTAAACCTGGAAAACGGGATAAAGTGAGGAGACAAAAGCACCGGCCATTACCAGAATACCGGTAACGAAACTTAAATACAGGTAGCTGGCCTGGGGAATATCAAACCCGGCAACATGCAAGCCATTTTTTAATAATGAGGCAACAATTGCCAAACTGATTGCTCCGGCAATAGTATGAAAGAGCAGTATTTCTATAGCATGCAGATACATTATATCCCTTTTCCCTGCCCCTATTACCCGCCGGATATTGTCTTTAGAGGCTTGTTTCAAATAATCGGATATCGACAGGTTCATGAAATTAAGCCAGGAAATAACCATGATGAGCAATCCTATCACCAGGCAGGCCATCACCCTGAACTTGCTTCCGTTTGTCATGATTTCTCCTTCAAGCTGCGAGTTCAGGTGGATATCGCCCACCGGCTGGAAAACCAGTTTCACCTCTTCTCCGGCATCGGTTATATGCTTGATGGATGGTTTGATGGCTTGCGCATATTTCGCCTCCACATTTTTAATATCGGCACCCGGCTTCAGGCGAATATAGTTATAGCTCCATACTCCTCCCCAATCCCCGTTCGACTCCCCGTTAATTTCACTGATCTTGCTGTCGTCCAATATTCCTGTTTCATTGTTGAAATTATTCATGTAATAGAAAAGCGATTTCAAATGAATAATCATATCAGCCTGTATATGGCTTTTTGGGGGGAAATCGTCGAATACGGCGCTCACAAAGAATTCCCATCCTTCGTTAAGCTTGAATCTTTTGTTCAGCGGATTTACGTTTCCGAAAAGCTTTTGGGCCATCGAACGGCTCAATGTAGCGCCATGAATATCGGAGAAAATATACTTCGGGTTTTCGGACTGAAGCGGGCGTTGGAACACCTTGAAAAACGAAGAGTCGGAATAAAACATGTTGATGTTCTGGAAACTGTTTTCGCCTGCAAAAACGGTAACGATATCTTTAGCAATGTTCGTTGTAGCCTCTATTTCGGGAAGCTGGTTGCGCAACGTTGGGCCTACCGCGCTATAATTCATGGCCGTGTTTTGGGTAGTAATACCATTCCCGGACTGGGAAAGCGCCACCCGGTACATCCGGTCGTGTGTCGGCCAGGAATGGTCGTAGCTCTCCTCCGACCGAATCCACGATAGCAGGAATAAAAACGCAACCATACTGATGATAAGACCCGACAAATTGACAATGGCATTGACCTTGTTTTTTAAGGTCTTGCGAAAGATGGATTTTAATAATATGTTCATGTTTGTTTATTGATAAATAATATCGCAATCATTCAAATCTAAATAAGCTCATTAACTTGTTAACTCGTCTACTTGTCTACTTCCTCGTAACTCGTAACTTGTAACTGTGTGTAACTACTCCAACACCAGCTTGTCATTTTTTCCAAAAAGGTCGTAGCCGGAGGTCACCACCTGCTCGCCGGGTTTTAATCCGTCGAGCACCTCGTAACTGCGCGGATTTTGGCGGCCGATGCGGATGTTGCGTTTAACGGCTGTTTTTCCGTCGGCTTCCAGCACGTAAATCCATTGTCCTCCGGTGGATTGATAGAAGCTTCCCCGGGGAATCATGATGGCTTGTTGCGTTTCGCCCAGTTGCAGTCCCACGTTGTAGCTCTGCCCGGCGCGGATGTTCTTAGGCAATTGCCCGGAGAAAAACAAATCGACCTCAAACCGGCCTTCGCGGACTTCGGGATACACTTTGCCCACCTCCATCTGAAGAGTATCCAATTCGCGGCTCACATAAGCGGTAAGCCCCTTGCGGACACGGTCTATGTAATGTTCGTCGATTTTAGCCTTGATTTTAAACGAAGTAAGTACATTGATCTGGCCTATTCGTTGTCCCACAGAGATTGCTTGTCCAGGCTTGGCATCCAAAAGGGCCAACTGCCCATCGACAGGTGCCTTCACGTTAAGGTTCTCCTGCCGCTGGTAAATCAGTTCGAGGTTTTGTTGCATGCTGGCAAGGTTACTGCTGATTTTTTCCACCTGGTTGTTGCGGAATATCGAATCCTGGAGATAGCGTTTCTGCATCAGTTTTTCTGTTCGTTGCGAAAGTTCGTAATCTTCTTTCGCTCGAAGATAGTCTTCGCGCGGAATGAGTTCGTCGGCATACAAGGCCTTGTTTTGTTCTGCCTTCCGTTTCTTTTGCTGCACTTCTACATCAAGGTTAAGCAATTCGCGTTGCAGGGTCAGTTTCTGCTGTTCCATGTTGATGCGGGTTTCGCGAAGGAAATTCGATTTCTCGGCCAGCTGGGCTTCGCTCTCGAGAATGCTCAGGTTGAGATTAATGTTGGTAAGGCGCAGGATTACATCGCCTTTGTTCACCATGTTCCCTTCTTCGATGCAGACTTCTTTCACCATGCCGCTTTCAATGGCGTCCAGGTACACGTACGTGATAGGTTCAACGACCCCCACCACTTGTATGTAATCCTGGAACATGCCATTGGTGACCGGATCAATGCTTACCTTGTCTTTTTCGATCCGAAAGATGTCTGATTTGTCGCGAAGAGCCATGAACAATGCCAGGCCGGCAGCCAGCAAAACCGGAATTGCGATTTTCAGGTGCTTCGGCTTTATCCGGCGTTTGTCTTCAATTATTCTGTCCATAATCTTTCTTGTTTTCCTCTTTTTTATACCTAAAAAAACTATTGTTCAATCATGTTTCCGGTCCGGTAGAACCGTAGGTTCGCTTGCATGACATACACCTGCAAGCGCGTGCGCAAAACATCAGTCTGAGCCTTGGCCAGGTTGTTTTTCGACTCATAGTACTCCATGATGTTTGCAAGTCCGTTCTGGCGTTTTTTGTGTACCGTTTCAAAAGCTATTTGTTCACTTTCGCTTTTTTTCTTGGCTGCCTGGTATTCCTTCAGGGCAGCTTCATAGTCTCGTTTCACTTGCTGTATTTCATAATCCAATGCTTTCAGCCCATCGCTCAACCTGTTTTTCGACTGTTGTAGCTCTATTTTTGCAATTCGCACGCCGTTCCGGCTGCTAAAGCCATCGAACAGCGGAATCTGTAACGAAAGGCCGTAGTTGAACCGCCTGTTGCCTTTTAGTTGCTCCGAAAACCCCATTACATTGCCATCACCATTCACAACCGACTGGTAATAGCCACTGTACCAGCCTCCGAAGAGGCTTAATTTCGGGGAATAGGACGCCCGTTCCATTTGCACATTCCGTCGTGCCGCCTGGTAGCGGTTGTCCAGGATTTTTATCTGGGGAACCACCTCGACGGCGGTGTTCAGGAGATTGTCGCTTGCCAACGGAAGATTGGGCATGGCCTCTTCGGGCAAATCGGCTACATGCAAGGTCGAATCCGCCGGAAAGTTCATTAACTTTCGCAATGTGAACTCCGATTTCTGCACTGCATTCCGGCAACGGAGCAATTGGTATTCATCGTTGGCAAGCCGAGCCTGCACTTCGTAACGTTCGCTGCCCGATGCACGGCCTATTTCCACCTTTTTCTGCACGGTTTCATACTCTTTCTTCGACAACTCGTATTGTTCCGCCTGCACTTCTGCCAGTCCCATGTTAAGGAGGTGGGTCGTGTAGGCTTCTAAAATGCTGTATACCAATTCATTTTCTTTTTGTTTCAAAACCTCTTGTTCCGAGCGAAGGTTAAACCGCTCAAAGGCCACGCGGTTAACTTGCCTGAAACCGTCGAAAACCAGCATGCTCCCGCTCAAATTCCAATCGTTCGAAAAAAGGTTGTTCACTACATACGCATTGTTTGTGGCGTCAAGCGTCTTGCCATTGTTTATCTCGTAAAAGGTATTTGCACTTATACGCGGCAAAAAACTAAATCCGGCATTCTGTTGGTTTATTCGCTGCTTGTCAACATCCAGTTTGCTGTTCTGAAGTTCTAAGTTGTGGCTCAATGCATATTCGGCGCATTGGTGACAGGTAAATACCTCCTGGCTCCGCAGCAGAATTGATGCCCCACATAAAATCAATATCATAAACCAACGCCTCATATATAGATAGATTGCTATTCTCCAAATAAGAAGCAAATGCCGTGCCACAAACATTAAAACTCTGGAATATAGCATGTTGTGTAGATGTGGGGCATCCTTGTGTGTCAAGTTATTTGACAGCTCGTTGTCAAATAACTTGACACCTGTAATAACGAATCAAAAAAAAACATACCTTTGGCATGGTATAATTGGAAAAATCCAAGTTTTATGAAATCAGGAAAAATCCTTGTAGTCGACGATAACAAAAGTGCACTTAGTGCGCTCAATATGCTGTTGCAGTTCGAGTTTAATACGGTTGTTACACTTTCGACCCCGAACCAGATAATGTCCGAAATGCAAACGAACGACTTTGATGTCGTGTTGCTCGACATGAATTTCAAGGCGGGGATAAACACTGGGAACGAAGGACTTTACTGGCTAGGCGAGATTAAGAAAACGTATCCCGGCGTGGAAGTAATCATGATTACTGCTTATGGCGAAGTGGAACTGGCCGTCAAGGCGATTAAGCTGGGTGCTACCGATTTTGTCTTAAAGCCGTGGGAAAACGAAAAACTGCTGGCCACATTGCACTCGGCTATGCGCTTGCGCTCTTCGGGCAAGGAAATTGAAACTCTGAAGCTGCGCGAGCAGAGCCTTAAAAGTGAGCTGAATCCCGAACCATCGGAGCTTGTGTATACATCGCCGGTCATGAAACAGGTGTTGCGGACCGTCGACAAGGTTGCCCGGACCGATGCCAACGTGCTGATAACGGGTGAGAACGGCACGGGGAAAGAAGTGGTTGCCCGCGAGATACACCTGCGGTCCAACCGCAGCAAGGAGCTGATGGTGACGGTAGATATGGGCGCCGTTCATGAAAATCTTTTTGAAAGCGAACTCTTCGGGCATAAAAAAGGATCTTTTACGGATGCCAAAGACGACCGAACCGGAAAATTTGTGTTGGCCAACCGCGGAACACTTTTTTTGGATGAGATTGCAAACTTGCCTTTGGCTTCGCAGGCTAAACTGCTGGTAGCCTTGCAAAACCGCTCGGTGGTTCCGCTCGGTGGCAACCAGGCTGTCCCGATAGACATCAGGCTGGTTGCGGCCACCAATGCCAACCTCGATGCTTTGGTAGAAAAACAATTGTTCCGGCAGGATTTGCTTTACCGCATCAACACCATACGGATAGAAGTGCCGCCACTGCGGGAACGTGGCGAAGATATTGAATTGCTGGCCGGTTTCTTTCTCAAGCGCTTTGCAAGGAAATACCAGAAGCCCGACCTGCGCCTCGGCCCGCAAGTGATACGGAAACTATTGAAATACCATTGGCCTGGAAACGTACGGGAGTTGCAGCACACTATCGAAAAAGCAGTAATCCTTTGTGAAGGAAATACATTGTCTCCCGACGACTTCGCGCTTCGCTGCCCGACCACTTCCCCGATGCTTCCCCTCACCCTCGAAACAATGGAGCGGCAACTGATTGAGGCGGCCATGGACCGGCACAATGGGAATCTGTCGGCTGTGGCTTCCGAACTGGGCATTAGCCGCCAAACACTTTACAACAAAATAAGCCGCTATGGGCATTAAAACATTTAATTTTAATATCATCCTGCGTATCACCCTTGTGGCTCTTATTGGGGCGGGATTGGCCTTGGCTGTAATTCATAAGCAAGTGTTTGCATCGGCCGTGGCATTGATGCTCCTGCTGTGGGTGGTGTTTGGCTTGGTTCATTATATAAATGGGGTGAACCGAAAGCTGGCATATTTTTTCGATGCTATCCGCAACGAAGACTCTACCCTGAAATTCCCCGAAGACCTGCACAATAAAGCCATCAATGACCTGCACCAGAGCCTCAACCGCATCAACCAGTATATTGCCGGCATCAAGCTCAAGAACGAAGAAAACGAACGCTTCCTTAAGGAATTGATGCAAAGTTCGGCCACCGGCTTGATGGCTATTGACGAGAAGGGCTATGTTGAACAAATCAACCAGGCCGCGTTAATGATTATAGGCTTGCCTCATCTGGTGCATGTTGAACTGCTCCGCCAAAAAAGCGAGCCGTTGTTTAACGCAATTGAGCAACTGGCTCCCGGGAAAACGCAAATACTCAAATTCGCCGATAACAACGGCATCCGCCAGGTTTCGATTAAAGCAGCCCGGTTGCGTTTTGCCGACAGGCAATACCGGATTTTTTCGTTGGCCGATATCCGGGCCGAACTGGATGAAAACGAACTTGATACATGGCAAAAACTCATCAGTGTGCTCACCCACGAAATGATGAACTCGCTGGCTCCCATCACATCGCTAAGCAATACGTTGGGTCGCTTTTTTGTCCGCGAAGGGAAAACGGTTACGCCCGGAGAGATAAGTTCCAAAGATATTGAACAGACTATGCAAGGGCTGTCGGTGATTGAGGAGCGTGGCAAGGGGCTGTTGCATTTTGTGGATAATTACCGGAAACTGACCCGCATTCCCCGCCCGGTTTTTTCAAGTATAAATATCGAAAGTTGGTTCCAGCGGATATATTTGCTTATGAAACCCCGTTTGGATGAAGGTAAGGTTAGTTTCAGCATTCAACGGGCAGATCATGTTGTGGAGTTTCCGGGCGATGAAAAACTTCTTTCGCAAATACTGATTAACCTCTTCAACAATGCAATGGACGCCCTTGGCGAAACGTCGGATTGCCGTATTGTGCTTCATACATCCGTTAACCCGCAGGGCAAATTCTGCATTCACCTTACCGATAACGGGCCTGGCATTCCTGCCGACGTGCTCGATAAGATTTTCGTCCCATTCTTCACCACCAAAGAGAATGGTTCGGGCATTGGGCTAAGCCTTTCCCGCCAGATTATGTATTTGCATGGCGGTTCAATCACTGTGCGTTCCACTCCAAACCAAACCACCTTTACCTTGGCTTTTTATCAACCCTGCTGACGGTCGTTCGGTTGACATTCGGGCATAAAAAAAAGAGACCCCGATAGGTTGTCTCTTTTTTGCTTTTGCGGAGAGGGAGGGATTCGAACCCCCGGTACCTCTCAGTACAACGGTTTTCAAGACCGCCGCGATCGACCACTCTGCCACCTCTCCTTGCTTTTCTTCAAAAGCGGTGCAAAGATAGCGCTTTTTCCGGAACTACCAAAGGGTTTTTGTGAATGGCGAACGATAATTTGCGCTTCGCGATTGGATACCATTTGGTATTCAGGTGTTTATTGGTCAAACTGTTTTCAAATATTCCACCACGTTTTTTTCTATACGAGCTTCAATATCGGTCACATCGGCCTTGTCGAAGGTTTCACCGGTAATATTCTCGAACAATTCGATGTAACGATTGCTTATTCCGGCAACAATTTCGGGTGTCATTTCGGGTACTACCTGTCCTTCTTTGCCCTGGAAATTGTTTTCCATCAACCATTCGCGTACAAATTCCTTCGAAAGTTGTTTTTGTGGCTCTCCTTTTTCGAAAAGCTCTTCGTAACCTTCGGAGTAAAAATAGCGCGATGAATCGGGCGTGTGGATTTCATCAATCAGGTAAATCTTCCCATCCCGGTGTCCAAACTCGTATTTGGTATCAACAAGGATAAGGCCGCGTTTGGCGGCAATTTCGCTTCCACGCATGAAAAGTTCCATGGTGTATTTTTCGAGTAACGCATATTCCTGAGCCGAAACCAGCCCTTGTTTCAGTATTTCTTCCTTCGAGATATCCTCATCATGCAAACCGTACTCGGCTTTGGTAGTGGGAGTGATGATTGGTTGAGGGAAGCGCTGGTTTTCGCGCATGCCGTCGGGGATTTTCACGCCGCAAATTTCGCGGACACCGCTTTTATAAGCCCTCCAGGCACTTCCGCAGAGGTAACCGCGCACAATCATTTCCACGGGGTAGCCTTCGCAACGCAATCCCACGGTAACCATGGGGTCGGGAGTAGCGAGTTTCCAGTTGGGGACAATGTCGGCTGTGGCATCCAGGAATTTGGCTGCAATCTGGTTCAACATTTGTCCTTTGAAAGGAATCCCCTTGGGCAAAACCACGTCAAAGGCCGAGATTCGGTCGGTTGCCACCATGACCAGCAGGTCGTTTTTTACAGTGTACACATCACGTACCTTGCCGTGATACACTTTTGTCTGTCCATCGAAATGGAAATCGGTGTTAGTAAGTGCGTTCATATTAGCCTCCCAGCCCCCTAAAAGCAGGGCTTTTAAAGTGTAATGTTGATTGTTTCTATTTTAAAATTTATTTTTTACCGGCAATTTGTTTTTATCCAACAGTTTGGATGTTTTCTGGAGTACAGTTTTCATAACCCCAGTTGTGTCAATGTTATTCCCCTTTAAGGTGTAGGGGTTGTTTCTGGTTTTTCTCCGCACGGGGGGCATGCTTATCATATGCCTCCACAATCCGTTGCACTAGTTTGTGGCGCACGATATCTTTCACATCAAATTCGATTTTGGCAACGCCCTTGATGTTTTTCAGGACTTCGAGGGCATCGATCAATCCCGATTTTTGCGATAACGGCAGGTCGATTTGGGTTACATCTCCTGTCACAATCATTTTGGTGTTAATGCCCATGCGGGTAAGGAACATTTTAATCTGTGCCGTGGTGGTGTTTTGCGCCTCGTCGAGAATAACCACCGCTTCGCTCAAGGTCCGTCCGCGCATAAAAGCCAGCGGGGCTATCTGGATTGTTCCATTCTCGAGGTATTCCTTCAGTTTCAAAGGGGTAATCATGTCCTGCAAGGCATCGTAGAGTGGTTGCAGGTACGGATCAACTTTTTCTTTCATGTCGCCCGGAAGGAATCCGAGTTTTTCGCCCGCTTCCACGGCAGGGCGGCTGAGAATAATCTTCTTAATTTCCTTGTTTTTCAAAGACCGTACTGCCAGGGCAATGGCGGTATAGGTTTTTCCCGAACCGGCGGGTCCGATTGCAAACAGCAAATCGTTTGTTTCGAAATCGCGTACCAATTTCTGCTGGTTGGCAGTGCGGGCCATAATCGACTTCCCGTTTGCGCCATGTAAAATCAGGTGTTCGAATTTAATTTCGACCGGCACGCTTCCTTTTACCAGTTCAATAATATTTTCTTCGGTCAGCTTGTTGTTGTCAATGGTATAACGCTCCAGTTTCCTGAGGTTTCCTATCAGCCTGTTTGTTTCCTCCTCGCTGCCCGAAATTTTCATGATATGCCCCCTGGCCAACAGTCGCAGGTTGGGATGCAGATTTTTCAACAGTTGGATATTGGTGTTATTCACGCCATAAAAAACCGTGGTATCGGTATGTTCGGAAAGTTCGAAGATTTTTTCCAGCATTGGCAATAGTGGTTTTTGAAATCAGCTTTTCCAAGGTTTTTAAAACCTTGGAAAAGCTATTCGTAGTTTAATATGCAAACAACGGATAAGCTTCCATTGTTTTATTCACTTTTTCGCGTACCGATGTGATAACTGCTTCGTTTTCGACATTCGAAAGCACGGTTTCAATCATCTCGGCAATGAGTTCCATCAAATCTTCCTTGGCGCCCCGGGTAGTGATGGCTGGTGTGCCCAACCGGATTCCCGAAGTTTGGAAAGCCGAACGGCTATCGAAAGGAACCATGTTTTTGTTCACGGTAATGTCGGCTTCAACCAACGCTTTTTCGGCCACTTTCCCGGTCAGTTCAGGGAATTTCGACCGCAAATCCACCAGCATGGAATGGTTGTCTGTTCCACCTGAAATAATGGTGAAGCCACGTGCAATCAGTGCATTGGCCAAAGCGGCGGCATTTTTCTGTACCTGTACCTGGTAAGCTTTATATTCGGGTTGCAGGCATTCGCCGAAGGCAACGGCTTTGGCAGCAATCACATGTTCGAGAGGACCGCCTTGGATGCCGGGGAACACAGCCGAGTCGAGCAGGGCGGACATCATTTTCACTTCGCCTTTCGGTGTGGTTTTGCCCCATGGGTTTGGGAAGTCTTTTCCCAATAAAATGATACCGCCACGTGGGCCACGCAGTGTTTTATGGGTTGTTGAAGTGACGATATGCGCCCATTTCAGGGGGTTTTCGAGCAGTCCGGCTGCAATCAGTCCTGCAGGGTGGGCCATGTCAATCATCAACAGGGCGCCAACTTTGTCGGCAATTTCGCGCATGCGTTTGTAATCCCATTCGCGTGAATAGGCCGAGCCGCCACCTACAATCAGTTTGGGTTGTTCGCGCAGGGCTACTTCTTCCATTTGGTCGTAATCCACACGGCCGGTATCTTCTTTTACATTGTATTCGCAGGGCTTGTAAAGGATTCCCGAGCTGTTTACCAGCGAACCATGCGACAAGTGTCCGCCATGTGCCAGGTTCAGCCCCAGAAACTTATCGCCCGGGTTCAGGCAGGCCAAAAACACGGCTGCATTGGCCTGTGCACCCGAGTGTGGCTGCACGTTGGCCCATTCGGCTCCGAAAATTTCTTTTAATCGGTCGATGGCAATTTGTTCGCTTTGGTCAACTACCTCGCATCCGCCGTAATAGCGTTTGCCCGGATAGCCTTCGGCATACTTGTTTGTCAACACCGAACCCATTGCTTCCATAACCTGATCGCTTACAAAGTTTTCCGAAGCAATCAATTCAATACCTTTCATCTGTCGCTTTTTTTCGCTAGCGATGATGTCGAAAATAACCTGGTCTCTTTTCATTTTGCTGTTTTCTAAAGGCCTCCAAACTCCTTAAAGGGGAATAAGGAGGCATTATTTATATAATTATTATTTATTTCAAAACTTTGTTTGGAGGATTTTAAAATTCCCATGCAATTTATCCCGTTTTAGGGAAGGCGTTAGGAACTCCTTCTCCCCATTCAGGGGTCGGGGATTGCTTTAGTGAACCGTTTTTATTTCTTCTTTTTCTGCACTGTCCACCCGAATTTCCCGATTTCCTGGCCGAGTTTATAATAATGCCCGTGCGAGTATGCAATGAGTTTCGCATCGGCCAGTTTGAACTCGCCGGTGGTTTTATTTATATAGCGTACATTGGCCTGCACATTTACAACCTCGGCAATAAACATGTCGTGCGAACCTAGTTTCACAATGTCTTTCACGCGGCATTCGATGCTAAGCGGTGCTTCTTTGATAATTGGCGCGCCGATAAGTTCCGACTTGGCGGGTGTCAGTTTCATTTCAGCAAATTTATGGTGGTCTTTCCCGCTTTTTACGCCACACCAGTCGGTTGCAAAAGCCATTTCTTCGTTTGTCAGGTTGATGACAAACTCCATGTTCTTCCTGATAATCTCGTACGAGTGCCTTTCGGGGCGCACCGAAATGTAACACATGGGCGGGTTGGTGCAGATTGTTCCAACCCAGCTGATGGTCAGTATGTTATATTCTTCTGCCGTGTTCCCGCACGAAACCAGTACGGCAGGAAGCGGGTAAATAAGGGTTCCCGGTTTCCACGAAACATGCGAAGTTGACTCACTCAATTTTCCAGGGCTGCCCCCCGGGGAATTACTCCCAGCCCCTAAAGGGGAGCTAATATTAGCTTCGCCTGGTTTCTTCTTTTCTCTATTCATTTTATTTAGTAGTACTTTATATCTGCTTTGCTAATAATCAACACAAAAATTTATTCCCCTTCAGGGGGGTAGGGGGCTATTTGATTTTCACCTCGTCCATTTTTGTTTCCCGTTCGCAATAATGGCATTTCAACACAAATTCAGCTTCGTTCCGGATAACATGGAACAGCGTTGTAACCGGCTGGTGGTTGGTAACGCAATTCGGGTTCCCGCATTGCACAATTTCCCTGACTTCGTCGGGCAGTACCAGCGGCCGCTTTTCGACTACCACATAGTCGCGGATAATATTGATTTTTGCGTTGGGTGCAATCAGGGCGATTTTGTTGGTTTCGTTGTCGGCAAAGGCACGGTCCGAAATTTTGATAATTCCTTTTTTGCCTACTTTAGCGCTTTCGAGGTTGTTCCCGATTGTGATCTGGTGTTCGCAGGTGTCCAGATGCAGGATGTAAACCACCTTGTAGAGCTTGTCGGCCGGGATGTGGTCGATTACGGTTCCGTTCCGAAGTGCGGCGACTTTAAGTTTTTTATCTGCTGTCATGTTTGATGTGTTTTGCATTTACCTGATTCCTAGAACTTTGCTTACAATGGCCTGGCGCACATACAAGCCATTTTGAGCCTGCCTGAAATAATATGCTTTTTCGTTGTTATCCACATCGGTGTCGATTTCGGTAACCCGTGGGAGCGGATGAAGGATTCGCAGATTAGGTTTCGTGTTATACAGCATGGCATTTTTGAGCGTGTACACGTTTTTCACCCGTTCGTAATCCATCAAATCCTGGAAACGTTCTTTCTGGACACGGGTCATATACAAAATGTCCGCATCGTTGAAATTGTCATTCAGCTCGGTTGCTTCGGTGAACGGGATATTGTTTTGCCGGCAAAAAACTTTGTATTCGTCGGGCATTTTCAGTTCGTCGGGTGCTATGAATTTGAATTTTGGATGGAAATGCGACATGGCCATAATCAGCGAATGGACCGTTCGCCCGTACTTCAGGTCGCCTACCAGGCAGATATTCAGGTTTTCGAGTGTCCCCTGGGTTTTCATGATCGAATACAGGTCGAGTAAAGTCTGTGAGGGGTGCTGGTTGGCGCCATCGCCCGCATTGATAATCGGCACGGGCGACACTTCGGCGGCATAGCGTGCAGCGCCTTCGAGCGGGTGCCGCATCACGATGGCATCGGCGTACGAACCCACCATCCGGATGGTGTCGTTCAACGATTCGCCTTTCGAGGAACTGCTCGTGGCCGCATCGGAAAATCCGATGATTGAGCCTCCAAGCCTGGCAACGGCAGTCTCGAAGCTAAGCCGCGTGCGGGTGGATG
>DATGXD010000019.1:0-11398 GCA_035299105.1 Paludibacter sp.
CAGGCGGATGTAGGAGCCGTTGTATGCGGTTTGCTCGCAGTTGGCATAATTGACACTGTGCTGGCCCGGGTCGTAGGTGGTGGGCCATTTCCCTGCTATCCAGTTCCCGTTGTCATCCTGGCGGTAACGGTCGTAGAAGGTAGCCAGCCCATTTCCCCCGAAGCAGAGGGGGTATTGTAGCTGTTCCAAATACCTAACATACAGGAATGCGCCCCCTTGCAACAGCATGTTGAAATCAAAGCCTTTGTAACTGCATGTGATGGTCGAGCCAAAAGTGATTTTGGGGTTTTCGGTTGAAGTGTAAATCGGGTGGAAATCATTCTGGCTGTCGATGATTCCATCGCCATTCCAGTCCTGGTATTTCCAGTCGCCGGGGAGTTGGGTGGCGCCCCCCTGCCCATCCTGTATGGCCGAATTCCAGATTTGCTGCATGGAACTGAACTGCCCGTTGGAACCATACCCCCACGAAATGTCGTTGTAGCGGTACGAATATTTGTTCCTCCAATAGTCGTATGAGTTCACGGCATCGCTTTCGCTTCGTGCAAGCCACTGGCTTCGTGTAATCCCGAAGTTGGCAGACACGGAATAGTTGAATTTGCCGATTTTGTTCTTGTGCCCCAATGCCACTTCAAAACCTTTGTACAGGTCGGCATTCAGGTTTTCGGTAGGCAACGATGCTCCCAATACGCTGGGTACATCGGAACGTGTCCCCAGCAGTCCATACCGGTACCTCCAGAAGAAATCGACTTGTATGGACAACATTCCGTTCCATGCATCCAGGTCCATGCCGTAATTCATGGTATGCGAGGTAAACCAGGTCAAATCGGCATTGGGAAGCGCCCTGAAAGACAAGCCGTTGTAAGCCGTCCCGTTGAAGATATAATTGGCCCCCGGGTAGTCGTAGCCCGAAATGTATTTGTAACCGGCCTGGGAATCGTCGCCCAATATCCCGTACGAGGCCCTGATTTTCAGGTTGTTGATAAACTTCAGTTTGTCGTTATCCTTGATGAATTTTTCCTCCGACAAGCGGTATGCCACCGAACCGGCAGGAAAGAATCCCCATTGGTGTCCGGGTGCAAATTTGGACGAGCCATCGTACCGGAAAGTAAATTCGGCAATATATTTCGATAAATAATCGTAGCCCAACCGTCCGACATAAGCCATGTTGGTGCTAATACCTCTTCCCGCCGGGTTCGAACTTCCGATTTGCTCTTCCTTCGAACCGGTGTAGATTTCGTCCAGCGCATCCATTACCAGGTTTCGCTGTGCATAGAAATTGTCCGACTCCAGCTTGGTCTGCTCGTACAGGAACAATGCTTTGATGGTGTGTTCCTTGTTTATGGCTGTTTCGTAGTCCAACGATGCCTGGAACTGGTTCTGGCCACTTTCGCTAAACGAGCGGTACAAGGTGGATGGGTAGTTATATGCATGTGGGGTGTAAGTGTCGGTAGTTGCATCGTGGCTGTACAAGGTGTAGCTTTTCTTAAATTCCTTGGCATTGTTGGTTGAATAGTCGCAGGCATATAGCAATTTTGCCTTCAATCCCTTCACAAAGGGCATGTCGTAGTTCAATGAGAATGTGGTATTTAAAATATTCCTCCTGTTTGTTTTATACCCGCAATAATCGCTGTTGGTAATGGCCAACGGATTGAGTCCATAGGATTTTAAGTCATCGTTCTGGAGGTATTTCCCTTCGGAGTCGGCATAGGGCTTATCGGTTGGCCGCAGCATCCATATTGATTTGAAAACCTCCCAAACGTCTTTGTAGGGTTGGTTCTTGACATCGGTGGTGCCGCTTAACAACACATCGAACGAAAGGTTCTTCGAGAGAATGAAGCTCAAGTTGGTTCTGACACTGTAACGGTTGTAGTCCAGGTCGTTCGATTTCCAGATGCCTTTTTCGCCGTAATTACCCAGCGAAAGGAAATACTTTGTCTTTGGGGTACTTCCACTTATGGTTACAGTGTTCTGGTTTTGAGGCACATAATTGTTGACAACCATGCCGTACCAATCGGTTCCGCCATCGACCTTGAAACGTTCGACATCGGACAAGGTATATGTTGCATCCACGCCGCGCCCCATGTTCCTGTCGGCTTCGCGGACCAATTCGGCCCATTGCGAGGCGCTTAAAACCGGGGGCATTCCCGACGGGGTTTGGAAACCATAGCTTCCCGAATATTCGACTGTTGTTTTTCCTTCCACGCCTTTCCGGGTGGTTACCAGAATGACACCGTTGGCAGCCCTCACGCCATAAATGGCAGCGGAAGCATCCTTCAGCACCGAAACGCTTTCGATTTCGTTGCCATCCAAACGCTGGAATGCGGCATCGTCGCGGATAACCCCATCGATAACCACCAGCGGGGTACCAAGTCCACGGATGTCGAGTTTGGATGAGTAGGAACCTGGCTCGCCGGTTTGCTGTTGCACACGCACCCCGGGCAGTTTCCCCGAAAGCATATCCTTCACATTCGATGTGGTGGATGTTACTATTTCCTTTTTGGTTACAGCGCTGACGGCTCCCGTTAAGGTGACCTTTTTCTGGCTGCCATAGCCTACCACCACCACTTCGTCCATTATTTTCGAGTCTTCGTTCATGGTTACATTGACCACGCGCCTATTGCGCACCGGTACTGTTTCCTTCTGGTACCCGATATATGAAAAGACCAGTGTCTCGGTTTCCGAAGCATGGATGTTGTAGGCTCCTTCGATATTTGTAACTGCCGAACTATTGGCGGTTTTCACGCTTACACCAATCAGCGGTTCTCCTTTTGAATCGACTACTTTACCCGAAATGTTTCCGCTTTGGGCAAAAAGTGGCAGGGTAGAACAAATGAATGCCAGAAATACAACCAGGTGTTTTTTTAAAAGCGATTCATCCGGTTTTAAACAGTAAGGTAACTTGTTCATTTTATTATACATATCTATTGTTTGTTCGAGCAAGAAGGACTTGTCTCAAAAGTGAAGCAGAAAATCTTCGATTCGGGTTTCGCGAATAATATTTTTCACGCAAAGGGGATTTACCATGTTCTACCTTTGCGAGCATCGTTCTTCCACGCAAAGGGAAATCTTCGATTTTGCTTGAATAATTCCTATCCGGAGTTCGAAATACTTCTGGGACAAGTTCTTCGTTCTTTGTTGGTTTATTGGTTCAGCACCTTGCTACATTGGACAGTTGCCCCATTGGAGATTTTCAGCAGGTAGATTCCTTTGCCCGGGGCATTGAATACAGTCGAAGCGCCAACCGCCGTTTGTTCCTCCAACCGTATCCCGCTGATGTTGTAAAGGGCAACACGGGTGCCGGAAGAAAGATTGCTGATGATTATCTTGCCATCCGAAGTTTTTGCAGCATACGACCCGTTCGCTGGCTCTTTCAGGGAAGTAACCGTCGACAGGTTGAAAACCAGGTCTATAAAGGCACTTCCATTTGAAGCTACGGTTGCATTATCGGTGGAAGCGGCATCGTAAGTGTAAAGGTTTGAATTGTTGGAAAAACTCTGTTTGTCGTCATCGGTGGCGGTGTAGGTGGCTCCTTCGGTAAGCGACAACTGCACCCTTGAAGCTTTGAGGGTGTTGCCCGATACGTCCTTGTAATTTACCTTCACCGAGTTGTAGAAATCGTATGACAAAAGCGGATAAGCGGCAACAGATGGTTCCAAACGCCATGTTTTGGTGTAATCGCCCAAGTCATAAGCCTTTTCGGTGTAAAAGCTTTCGGTAGCCAAATCTGCTGCTGTGGCATCGGCACCGTTAATTGCCGTGGCGGTGGTATTTGAAGTTGGAACAAGGCCATTTACCAGGATGGTGTCGCTTGCAGCATTGCCCGACAGCGGGCTTCCATTATTCACTATGCGGCCCACACCGGTATTGGCGGATGCCAGCGATAAACGGCCCCCGGCCACCACGCAGTTGGTTATGGCATTACCCGTGGTGTTGATATAAGCCGCGATACCTCCCACCTGGTTGGCAGTGGCGGCATCGGTAGCCGAAATGATGTTGGATGCAATGCAATTGCTGATGGTGCCGCCGTTGGCTTCGACCATGGCGCTGATGCCTCCAGCCCTTATGCCAAAAACCGACACAGAATTTCCAACTGAATAACAGTTGCTTATGGCGCAGCTTGCCGAGTTATAAGCCCTTACGGGACCGGTGATACCACCCGCATCGTTTCCTTCGGAGGAAGCGGCGCTGTTTTTCACACCCACGTTCTGGATTGTTGTCGACCAGGTTTCCCCGGTGAGGGTACCTACCCTTCCGCCACCTGCGAATTGGCAGCCCTCCACCAGCACATTTTTAATGGTTGCCCCCAGCGTGGCGCCGAAAATACTCATGTCATACGTTGTCGTCCTGTCGGTGGAGACCAGGTTCTTGAGTTTGTAGCCCCCTCCATCGAAAGTACCCTTGAAGCGGGCTTCGTAATCATCGGAACTGTTACCATAATTTCCAACCGGGTACCAGGTTGTGGAATTGTTGGCAGAGGGGAAAACATACCCTGTAAAATCAAGGTCGTTTTTCAGGATAAAACATTGGTTGCGGTAGTACCGGATTTGATCGAATTGGGCGATGGTTGTGATTTGATAGGGATCGGCTTGCGTGCCTGTACCGCCCGAAAATGAATTCCTCCAGGCAAAAACCGGGTAAGGGGCAATATACGGGTTGATCCTCCAAACTTGTGGGCTACTTGACATATAAATGGCGAAGTTCAAACCATTATAGTAGCTTGGAGTTGTCAAGTTGGTACCAGTGGCATTTGCTCCGTTTATCGTAGTTGCAGTAATATTGGTTGTAGGAACAGAACCTTTTACTTTTATAGTATCACTAGCAGCATTTCCCACCAAAGTGGCACTTGAATTTAATTGTCCTACAATTCTACCTTGTGTTGTGGCACTTGATGACGGTGCTGAAATACTACCTCCAATTGTAATGCAATTAATAGCCATAGAGCTCGAACCTGTTAAATACCCTGCGATACCTCCCAAACTGGCTGATGTAGCACCTGAGCCTGTAATACTGTTAGAAGCAATACAATTAGTGATTGTTCCGCCGTTTGAATCTACGGCACCCACTATACCTCCGGCACCATTCGTAGTTATTGAAAGTGTATTTCCAATGGCATAACAATTTGTAATAGTGCTGCCAAGCATACCTGAAGGCGTGCTTTGAAGTTCCATTCTACCTACTATACCCCCAATACATCCCCCGGCTGTTGCTGTACATGAACTATTTGTTACCCCAATATTCTGGAAAGTTGAAGCCAGAGCATCACCAATCACAATACCGGCTCTGGCCGTACCAGTTGATGAACTAATACTGCAACCATCTACAAGTAAATTTTTAATAGTTGCATTATACACGGCTCCGAAAATTGAATAATCAGCTCCTGTACCTGATACAGAAATATTTTTGATGGTATAATTATTTCCATCAAAGGTGCCTGTAAAACGAGCTGTCCAATAAGGTCCTGTTCCGGCACTTCCGTAACTGCCTATCGGTGTCCACGAACCGTAGCTTGAGAAATCCAGGTCGTTTTTAAGTATGAAACTACTTGTTTTGTAGTTGCGGATATTGTAAAAATCGGTTGTGGTTTGTATCCAGTAGGGATTGCCCGGTGTCCCATCCCCTCTCGGGAAGGTGTAAGCATATGCCGTGGACAACAACGAAGTTGCAAGGATGCTTAAAACGGCGATGAAATATCTTTTAGTTTTCATGATGGCTGTTTGTTTATTTGTTAGTTAATAAGACATTAAGCTATTACGTTTAGGAACTGTTTATTCGTTTGCTATAAACTTGAAAATGAACGAGTTGGTATTGTTTTGTATTTTTCCAACATATACCCCGTCGTTTTTCAATACGATTTTTTCGGTATTGCCAGTTGCTTTCCTGCTGGCCACAAGTACACCCGACAGGTTGTAAACTTGTATCAAATCGCCTGCTGCAAGGTTCGATATTTCCATTTCTTTCCCTCCGGCCATGCGGTAGGTGTATTTCGATTGTGACAATGGCAGGTTGACACCCTGGGTTTCTTCGTTCTGCCACACAAAAACGGGTAGTTTTGTTCCCATTTTCCAAACCTGCGAGTACGAACCATCCTCGGCATCGGCGAAGTACCATCCCAATGTGTTGGAATAGAAGTTCACATCGGCCAGCATGGTAACGGTAGCATTTTCGCCATTTTTCAACGTGGTCCCAACGTCTTTTGTCATTACATAGCCATTGGTTCTAATGGTGTCGCAAGCATAGTTGTTTAACAACACCCCCAGTACCGAACCCGCAATCCGTCCATCACCTGCATTTACAATGGTTATTTTATGGTTGGCAGCCAGGCAGTTCATGACTGTTCCGCTATTGAGGTTCCCGGTGATTCCACCTACCTTGGTGTAGGATGTTTCGACCATGGCGGACGACCAACAGTTTGCTACCGTACTGCCAACATCCACTTTGCTCGAAATGCCCCCTACTGCATCGGCGCCATACACAAATCCATCCATCACATAGCAATCCTGCACGGTGCTTCGTGTTAATGCACCGGTTATTCCACCCGCATTGGAACCGGAAGTACCGTGGTACATGACCGTTGTGTTGATTATCGCCACTTGCGAAATGGTAGCATCGTAAGTAGCGCCCGAAAGTGCTCCCAAACGGCCCAACCCGTCGATGTAACAATCGCGTACTACCAGGTTTTTGATAGTTCCTCCATCGACAACACCAAATATACTTAAGTCCCACGCATCTCTTACCGTGTTGATGTTTCTGATGGTGTGGTGGTTGCCATCGAAGATTCCACTAAAACGCTCGGCGGAATTTTCGCCGGATCCATATTGTCCAACCGGGTACCAGCCCAATCCGTCGGAACGGGTATAACCGTTAAAGTCGAGGTCGGCTTCAAGCCTGAAGTTCGAACTCCTGTACCGGCGAAGCGAATCGAACTGGGCCACGGTTTGCACCAGGTAAGGATCGCGCAATGTGCCGCTTCCACCTGCAAACGGGTGACCGTACATTCCGCAACATGTGAATATAAGTGCAACTGCACTTAAAAGATAACGAAGGAGAAAATTTCTTTTCATAATACTTGATTTTTTGATAATTAGGATTTTTATTTTTAAAATTTTAATTTTCTGATTTCGGTCGATATTCCGTTGGACTGCCGAATTGGGTGTTGGCCTTGTTGCCCATCACAAACTTCAATTCACCCCCGGCCATAATGTCGCTGTACCGGATATACGAATAGGGATATTGCTTTCCATTCAGATTGACGGATTGAATATAAATATTTTTGTCCGAATTGTTTTCGGCCGCCACCGTGAAAGTTTTATCTCCGGGAAGCGAAATGACTGCCTTGTCGAACAATGGGCTGCCAAAAACGAAAATACCATTGGCCGGATTCACCGGGTAAAATCCCAGCGACGAAAGGATATACCACGACGACATCTGTCCGCAGTCTTCATTTCCGGGCAATCCATTGGGCTTATTGAAATACATCGATGATAAAATTTCACGTACTTTTTCGGCAGTTTTCCATTGCTGTCCGGCAAAAGCATAAAGGTAAACCGTGTGGTGCCCGGGTTCATTCCCGTGGGCATATTGCCCAATTAATCCCGAAATATCCATGGACGACTCGTTGCCTGCTGTATATTTGAGGGTGAACAGGCTGTCTAATTTCGTTGTGAACGACTCCTCCGACCCGAACAGGCCGATTAACCCTTCCACATCGTGCGGCACCAACCAGGTATATTGCCAGCCCGTGCCTTCGCAATAATCATCGTCGCGGTGTTTCGACTGGAGCGGATTGAAAGGGGTGGTCCATGAACCATCGAGTTTCTTCCCCCTGAAAAAGCGGGTGTCCTTATCCCAATAGTTTTGGTAGAATTTGGCCCGTTGCGCGAACAATTTATAGTCCTCCGTTTTCCCCAATTTCCTGGCAACCTGCGCAATGCATCCATCGTTTATGGCATATTCCATTCCTTTTGCCACCGTTTCGCCTTCCTTGTCGGCGGGTATGTAACCCAGGTTCCGAATGTACTCCAGGCCTTTGAAATTGCACATCAGCATGGTCCGCTTCATGGCGTTGTATGCCTTTTCGTAGTCGAAGCCCTTGAAGTCTTTCAAAATTGCATCGGCAATTACCGGTATCGAGCTGATTCCCACCATTTCGTTGGTGTCGTTGCCGTACAAGGGCCATACGGGCAATCGTCCCTGTTGCTCATCAATGGCAAGCATGGAGCGGATAAAATCGGGGACTCTTTCGGGTTGCACAATGGTGTAAAGCGGGTTGGCAGCCCGGTAAGTATCCCACAGCGAGAAAATGGTGTAATTGGCAAACGGTGCGTTCGGATATACCAGTTTGTTTGTCCCACGGTAATCGTTGTTGCAGTCGTTGAACAGGATTGGCTGCATAAACGTGTGGTACATACCGGTATAGAAAATCTTTTTCGCATCCGTGTCGTTGGTTTCGACATGTATTTTCGATAATTGGTCGTTCCATTTCCGGGTGGTTTCAGCAACAACCGCCTCAAAATCCCAGTGGTCGATTTCCTTTTCAATGTTTAAAATGGCGTTTTCGGTGCTTACAGGCGATATTCCTACTTTCACCTTCAATTCCTTCACTTTTTTATCCAGACAAACAACCCCTTTCACGTCCAGGCCGGTCAGTTTGCTTCCTCCAACCTTTTTATTGTCCTTGTACAGGACTAATTTTACCGGTTCGGAAAAAATGGCCGCGAAGAATACTTGCTGGCTTTTCGACCAGCCTTTGGTAAAGCGGTAACCTTTTATGGTTTTTGCATCGGTTTGCTCCAGGTATCCTTCTGTGAAATTGTCGTTTCCACAGGCATCTTTCAGGTTTATCAGCACTTGTTTGTTTTTATCGCCTTCGGTGAAAGTGTAGCGGTGGAATGCCACCCGTTCCGAGGCAGTTAATTCAACCTTTATTGTCCGGTTGTTTATTGCCAGCGAATAACATCCGGGAACACATTGTTCATCGGCATGGCTATAGGTGGCCCTTTTCTCCGGCAGTTTGCTTTCGGTCATGTCCGAACTGCTTGTGTAGGGCAGGAACAGCAGATCGCCACCATCGGCACATCCGGTGCCATTCAGGTGCAAATGGGCAAAACCCATCAGCGTCGAATCGGAATAATGGTAGATAGAACACCAATCCCAGCCTTTGGGAGGATTGCTTGGACCGGCCTGGACGGCGCCAAACGGAGTGGTCACACCCAGAAACGAATGTCCATGCCCGCCTGTGCCAATAAAAGCATTCACGTATTGCGAATTATCGGAATTGTCTTTATTCCCGGCCGGATAGCCGGGTAAAATGCTTGTGAAAACCACCCACACAAAAATCCATACTGCTCGATTCATTGTCTTGTCTAAATGTATTGTTTTAACCATTGTTGTAGTTGCCTTGCTTCAGGCATTGCTGGTATTTATTTGTTTTTATCGCTGTTGGAGAATGAATAGGGAAAGTTTTGTTCCTCGACAGCTCGCTTGTAATTTGGTGATGTTGACATGCTAAAGTTGATTGTTGCTCCCTGTTTCAAATCCGATTGTTTCAGGAAACTATTCGGATACGGCTTACCGTTCAATGTCATTGCATCGATGTAGCGGGTAGTCGCATTATTGCCCAATGCGCTTATAGTTACCTTGTTGCCGTTATCAAGGGTAATGGCTGCCTTCGGGAAGAGGGGTGAACCGATAACATATTCGCCCGAACCGGGGCATACCGGGTAAAAACCCAAGGCTGAAAACACATACCAGGCCGATGTCTGCCCGTTGTCCTCATCGCCGCAATATCCATCGGGGTTTGGCGTGTAAAGTTTGTCCATTACTTCGCGTGCCCAATACTGTGCTTTCCAGGGGTTGCTGGTGAATCCGTACAGGTAAACCATGTGTTGGATGGGTTGGTTTCCATGCGCGTAGTTGCCCATGTTCATGATTTGCATTTCCTTTATTTCGTGGATACAGGTTCCGTAATAACTGTCGTCGTAAACAGGTGGCAGGATAAATACCGAATCCAACATTTGAACAAAATTCTTTTGTCCTCCCATCAGATTGATAAGTCCCCGAATATCGTGGAATACGCTCCAGGTGTAATGCCAGCTGTTTCCTTCGGTAAAGGCATCGCCCCACTTGAAGGGGTTGAACGGCTCAGCGAATTTCCCATCCTTGCCTTTTCCCCTCATCAGGTTGGTGCTGGTGTCGAATACATTCCGGTAGTTTTGGCTCCGCCGCGCATACAGTTTCGTTTCTGCCTTCGGACGGTTCAGGCTTTCACCAAGTTTCATGATGCACCAGTCGTCGTAAGCATACTCGAGTGTGCGGGCAACATTTTCTTTAATATCCACATCGCAGGGAACATAGCCCAACCGGTTGTAATATTCATAACCCAGCCGCCCGGTGGAAGGAATTTTCGGGTGGACAGCATTTGCCCCATGAAGTACTGCCTGGTACAGGGTGTCAATGCCGGAGACTTTAACGCCCGACAGAAACGCATCGGCCACAATGGATGCCGAATTGTTGCCCACCATGCAGTTGCGGTGTCCCGGGCTTGCCCATTCGGGTAAAAAACCGCTTTCCTTGTACGCATTCACCAAACCTCCCTGGATTTCGGCATTTACCGACGGGTACACCAGGTTCAGCAAGGGGAAAAGCGCCCTGAAAGTATCCCAGAACCCGGTGTCGGTAAACATATAGCCCGGCTCAATCTTGCCGTTGTAAGGGCTGTAGTGAACCACCTCGCCCCGGCCATTGATTTCGTACAGTTTGCGGGGGAATAAAAGGCAGCGGTAAAGCGATGAATAAAAAGTACGGAACTGGTCGGTGCTTCCACCTTCCACCTCAATTTTTCCCAACACCTCGTTCCAGCGGTTTTTAGCTTCATCTTTCACCTGTTCAAACGACTTGCTGCCTATCTCGTTCATATTCAGCCTCGCCTGTTCGGATGAAATGAATGATGAGCTTACCTTTAGATGTATTTTCTCGCCACGGCAGGTCGAAAAGCCAACAATGGCCCCGGCGTGGTTTCCTTTCAATTCGCCTTGGTTTTCCAAAATTTTTCCCGACTCGCAGATATCCACACTTCGGAAGGGCTTGTCGAACTGGATAACAAAAAAGTTCTTGAAGTTTGCGGGTACTCCACCGCTGTTCTTGGTGGTGTAACCCGTGATTTGTTGTTTTTCCTTATCAACGTTTATATAAGAGCCGTTGTCGAAGGCATCAACCACAATGTATGATTCTTCCGATTGGGGGAACGTGATGGAAAAGCAAGCCGACCGTTCGGTGGGAGTTATCTCAACCTTCACATCGTGGTCGGCCAAATAAACACTGTAATAATATGGAAGCGCCGTTTCGGCTTTGTGCGAGAACCAGCTGGCGCGTTCGTCCTGGCCGAAAACCTTTTTCCCGG
>DATGXD010000020.1:0-3588 GCA_035299105.1 Paludibacter sp.
CGCGAATCGATTTTATTTCAGTGCCATATAGCTGGATGCCCGCCACAAACCGTTCCAGTATTTCGTAATCGAAACCGGCTCGCTTGTTTTTGATAAGTATGTTCGATTTTTTAAACATGGCAATTTTTGGTTTGTAATCAGGCGTTTGGCAATATGAAATGAATGACGCTGCTTATCAGCAGAGGCACAAGAATGATAACCAGCGAAAAAACCAGCACGATATTTCCACGCTCATCTTCGTTTAGTTTCAGGACTGCGCCGCATCCTTCCCAAACGAGGTAGGCAATGAACACGTTCAGGATTTGCAGGAAAAAAAGACCGGGCAAGATTGTTGTGATTGCTTTCAGTGCAAATAAACAAGTGAAGGAATAGCTTACCAAAGTTTCACTTGCCTTGTATGTGGATGCCCCGTTCTGTTGTTTCCGCAGGTACCAAAAGCATATCCTGTTTGTAAGGAAATACCCGCCAAACAACGAAATGCCGGTGATAATGGCATTTAAAATACCGGTTTCGATATGTTTGTCCTGGGCATATATGCCATTGGAGATTCCGACTATGAACACGCAAAAAACAATCCATGGGTAAACAAAATTCTTCCGGACTTCGTTTACAGTTGAATTCTGAACTGCAATTTTTTCCCAGGTTTCGGCTGTTGACGTGAATAATCCCCAGGAACTTGACAGGATATTTTTAATCTTGGAACTCATTTTTTCAAACAGACTGCAAAATTACGCATATTATTTGTTTTCGGCAATGAATTAACGATAGTAGTATCGGTTTTTTAATTCAAACCGCCGATAATCAAAATTGATTAAATAATTGTTTTAAACTAATATTGATTGGCCATATTTAAGTTTCAGCATCGATTTAAGTTATACTTTTAAAAATATAAGTATATTTGCTGTCCTTTTATACCTACTTTCTTGAAATGGACTTAGGTCTTTTGTTTGACTTTATAAATATGGAATAATCCAGAAATAAAATACAGATATGAATTCAGAAATTAAGCTAATGATAACGGGATTGGTATACAACCAGACCATTGTGGGAACTTACGGGCTTGTGTTAAGTGAAGAGTTTGGGAACCGCCGTTTTTCAGTCATGATCGGGGAGCCGGAAGCGCAATCTATTGCCCTTAAAATTAACAATAAGAAATCCCCGAGGCCCTTGACCCATGATTTGATAAAAAATATCCTGGAAGTTCTCGATGCTGATTTGCGTAAAGTGGTTATTTACGACATGGTGAACGACGTCTTTTTTTCGGAATTGCATATTTTGAAAGATAATAAAAATTTAATTGTTGATGCCCGTACATCTGATGCCGTTGCACTGGCGGTGCGTTCCGACTGTCCTATTTTCATAAAGTCCGAAATCCTGGATATTGTAGGCACGGTTGTCGAACTTGACCCGGATGAAAAAAACGAGCCATTGAAGCCCGAATCGGATGAACTGTCGAATGAAGATCTGGACATCCTTTCGGTCGATGAATTGAACGAACTGCTTGATATGGCCCTCAAGGAAGAAAAATACGAGCTGGCAGTCAACATCCGCGATGCAATCAAGCGGAAGAAACATTGATTCGTTTGGACTTTTTTAATGCTACATGTTTAGTTGTCAGGTACTTTCTGGTTTTCTGGGTTATGCTAGCCGGAATCATCATGCTGAAAATTTGAATTTATCATGGCTTTGAAGTTGCGTTTAATAATCATGAATTTCCTGCAATTTTTCATTTGGGGTTCATGGCTTATTACAATCGGAGGTTATTGGTTTCAGAACAAGGGTTGGTCAGGGACCGAATTCGGGGCAATTTTCTCAACCATGGGAATTGCTTCTTTGTTTATGCCTGCCCTGGCAGGTGTTGTTGCCGACCGTTGGGTCAATGCGGAAAAATTGATGGGGTTGTTCCATTTGCTGGGTGCGGTTTGCCTTTTTCTTGTGCCCTTTACGAATACACCTGCACAAATGTTTGCCGTGATGCTTGTGAACATGATGTTTTACATGCCAACTATTTCGCTGACAATCACAGTTTCGTATTCGGCCATGAAAAAGGCGAACATGGACATTGTGAACGAATACCCTCCAATCCGTGTTTTTGGGACAATAGGCTTTATCGTTGCCATGTGGATTGTAAGTTTGCTGGGCTTCGAAACTTCATCCATGCAGTTTTATGTGGCATCCTCGGCCTCTCTCTTGCTGGGTGTATATGCATTTACACTTCCGAAATGTGCTACAAACAAGGCCGTATCCCGGAAATCGGTTGTCGATATGCTGGGCCTGAGGGCGTTTACCTTGTTTAAGGAAAGGAAAATGGTCTTGTTTTTTGTGTTTTCCATGTTCTTGGGGGCTGCCCTGCAACTCACTAATGCCTATGGCGATACTTTCCTACACGATTTTGCAAAAGTAGATGCTTACAAGAACCTTGTTGCTATAAAATATCCGGCTATTATCATGTCCATTTCGCAAATGTCGGAAATGCTGTTTATCCTTGCAATCCCTTTTTTCCTGAGGAAGTTCGGGATTAAGAATGTTATGTTGTTCAGCATGTTGGCCTGGGTGTTGCGGTTTGGCCTGTTCGGAATCGGAAACCCAGGTGGTGGATTGTGGATGATTGTCCTTTCGTGCGTTATCTATGGGATGGCGTTCGACTTTTTCAATATTTCGGGATCGCTGTATGTTGAAACACAAGCAAGTTCGGGAATTCGTGCCAGTGCGCAGGGTGTTTTCATGATGATGACCAATGGTTTTGGAGCTGTTTTCGGAAGTATTGCCAGCGGTTTTGTTATCGACCGCTTTTTCACGGTCAATGGAAACCTCCAATGGCCGGGGATTTGGTTTTCTTTCTCGATGTATGCGCTGGTGGTGGCGGTTTTGTTTGCGGTCTTTTTCAAGCACAAGCACGACCCGGCTGCAATTCAGGTGGTTGGCCGTTAATTGGCTTCGTATGGCGATAGAAAAAATGCGGGAATTGCAATTCCCGCATTTCTTTTTGTGTCATGCAATCTTTTTTTCAAAAAGGTGTGTCGTTCATTCCCGAATTGCCACCGCCGAAAGGGTTCGGTGCGGGCGGGGTGGCAAGTGAATTAGTGGTGTTGTAAAAGTCGGCCCCGGATGCATCGTTCATTTTGGACGAAATCTGGACATACGAATCGAAAGGGTTGTCATCCTTGCTCCGGTCGTCCTTGTTCATGAACTTGGCATAAACCCCCTTGAACTTGAGTTGTACGTCGGCCGTGGCGCCGTTACGGTGTTTGGCAATAAGGATTTCGGCAATGCCAATGAGTGAATTTCCCTGGGCATCTTCGGTCAAATGGTAATATTCCGGGCGGTGTATGAAGCAAACCATGTCGGCATCCTGCTCGATGGCGCCCGATTCGCGCAGGTCGGAAAGTTGCGGGCGTTTACCTTCGAGTCCCGAACGGCCTTCGACACCACGGTTCAGCTGTGACAAGGCGATAATCGGGATATCCAGTTCCTTGGCCAGCCCTTTCAGCGACCGCGAAATGATACTAACTTCCTGTTCGCGGCTTCCAAAACTCATGCCGTTTGCATTCATCAGCTGGAGGTAATCGATAATGAGGCATTGCACAT
>DATGXD010000021.1:0-2110 GCA_035299105.1 Paludibacter sp.
GTTGCCTTACCGAACAGCACCTCGACACGCCTATCGACTACGACAACTTGACGGAAGCCGGCTCGATGATGGGTTCGGGCGGTATGATTGTCCTTGATGAGGATGACTGCATGGTGTCGGTTGCAAAATTTTACCTCGACTTTATCGTGGAAGAATCGTGCGGGAAATGTACTCCATGCCGTATCGGGAACAAGCGCCTGTACGAAATCCTCGAAAGGATTACCCAGGGTAAAGGAACCATGGAAGACATGGAAAGGCTTAAGAACTTGAGTTCGGTAATTAAAGACTCTTCGTTGTGCGGGCTGGGACAAACATCGCCAAACCCCGTGCTTTCGACTATCCAGAATTTCAAGGAAGAATTCCTCGAGCATATCATTGATAAAAAATGCCGTGCAGGGCAATGTAAGGCGCTGTTGCATTATTATATCGAACCTGAAGTCTGCGTGGGCTGTACGGCTTGTAAACGTTGCTGTCCGGTGAATGCCATTACGGGCGATAAAAAGCAACCGCACGTTATCAACCCCGATATTTGTATTAAATGTGGCGCTTGCGAAGAAAAATGTGCTTTCGATGCCATTAGTATTAAATTAGAAAAAACATTACCCGTAGAACATGGAACTAATTAAACTGACAATAGATAACAAGGTAGTTGAAGTTGAAAAAGGAACTTCGCTCTTACATGCTGCCCGGAAAGTAGGTATCGAAATTCCTACGCTTTGCCACTTTGAGCTTTGCGACATGAAAATCGAAAACAAGCCGGGAGGTTGCCGTGTGTGCGTGGTAGAGGTGGAGGGGCGCAAAAACCTGGCTCCTTCGTGTGCTACCGAGGCCATGGACGGCATGGTGGTGAACACGCACAATGTCCGCGTGCTCAATGCCCGCCGCACCATTGTGAAACTGATAATTTCGGATCATCCGTTCGACTGCCTGGTGTGTGCCAAGTCGGGTAGCTGCGAATTGCAGAGCATTGCCACCAAATTCGGTATCCGCGACATTCCTTACCAGGGCGAGAAATCGGTTTACCGTAAGGATACTTCCCCTTCCATTATCCGCGATGTGGATAAATGTATCATGTGCCGCCGTTGCGAAATGATGTGCAACGAAGTGCAGACGGTGGGTGCATTGTCGGCTGTGAACCGCGGGTTCAACTCGGTGGTGGCTCCCGCCTTCGAAATGGACCTCGAAAAATCGCCTTGTACATATTGTGGGCAGTGTGTTTCGGTTTGCCCCACTGGCGCCCTGACCGAGGTGGACCACTCGAACGATGTGCTCCGTGCGCTGTCGGACCGGACCAAAACCGTGATTGTACAAACTGCTCCTGCTGTACGCGCAGCATTGGGCGAAGAATTCGGCCTCGAACCGGGAACTTCGGTGACTGGCAAAATGGCTGCCGCATTGCGCCGTTTGGGCTTCAAGTATGTTTTCGACACCGATTTTGCTGCCGACCTCACCATTATGGAAGAGGGAACGGAATTGCTTGGCCGCCTGAACCGCCATTTGAACGGGGACTCAACCGTTCATTTGCCTATGTTGACATCGTGCTGCCCGGGCTGGGTGAACTTTATCGAGCATAATTTCCCCGACATGCTGGACATTCCATCCTCGGCCAAATCGCCGCAACAAATGTTCGGTGCCATTGCAAAGTCGTACTTCGCCGAAAAAATCGGTGTGGATCGCAAAGACTTGGTTGTTGTGTCGGTGATGCCTTGCCTGGCTAAAAAGTATGAATGCCAGCGCGATGAGTTCAAGGTGGATGGCAACCCGGATGTGGATTTTTCCATTTCCACCCGCGAACTTGCCCACTTCATCAAACAGGCCAACATCGATTTCATGGACTTGCCCGACGAGGACTTCGATAACCCATTGGGAGAATCGACTGGTGCGGGAGTAATTTTCGGGAACACCGGCGGTGTGATTGAAGCTGCTTGCCGTACCGCCTACGAACTGCACACGGGCAAGTCGCTCGAAAAAGTTGAGTTTGAAAACCTGCGTGGTATGGAGGGTATTCGTTCGGCAGTAATCGATTTCGACGGTTTGCCTATCAATATCGGGATTGCACACGGGCTTGCCAATGCAAGGAAACTCCTGAACGACATCAAGGCCGGGAAAT
>DATGXD010000022.1:0-7745 GCA_035299105.1 Paludibacter sp.
CTTACGTCCAGGCGATGGGGGTCGAAGGGAAAGTCAATATTGAATTTTCGGCGCCCTGGTTGCAACGTGCAACGGTCAATATGGAAATTGTAAAATAACGTGAATTCGATATAAGATTCTTTGAATTTCTTTTCGATCTAATAAGAGTTTGCATTATATCGAACTCATATTAAAATAATCCACAAATTAAACCGAATCGGCATCCTGTGATAAAGTTCATCGCAGGATGCCGTCTTTTTAAGGAAATGCCAACTAATGCACTTTGAAACAAAAGGGAGATAAGGAATTAATCCATTGAGGCAGGTGTTGAACGGAATGGAAAAAAACAATCCGGAGAAAAAACCGGTTATACAAAACGAATCCAACGATTCTGGATTCCTGGAAAATAATCAAGATGAAAGTCAAGAATCGCATAAATTCTCAATTTTTATTTGCTTTTTTTGCGTATTTTTGCATCTCATTTAAAATTGAAACCCTATGAACATAACCGACCGTTTCCTGAAATACGTCAGTTTCACGACTACCTCGGACGAAAACACCAACATGACTCCCAGCACACCGGGTCAGATGGAGTTTGCCAAATACATTGTCAAAGAACTCACATCCATTGGGTTGCAAGAAGTTGACTTAGACAAAAACGGTTATGTAATGGCCACGCTGCCCGCAAACATAGACAAGGACATTCCTGTGGTTGGCTATATTTCACATATGGACACCAGCCCCGACATGACGGCCAAACAAGTGAAGCCACGCATCGTGACAAATTACAACGGCGACGACATCCTGCTGAATGATGAAAAAATAATTGTCCTCGAAACAGAAAAGTTTCCCGAAATACTTCAATACATGGGTCAGGACATTATTGTAACCGATGGGACCACACTGTTAGGCGCTGATGACAAAGCCGGGATGGCCGAAATTGTAACAGCCATGGAATACTTGGTGGCTCATCCCGAGATTAAACACGGTAAAATCCGCATAGGTTTTACTCCCGATGAAGAAATCGGGCAAGGAGCCGACCATTTCGATGTGCAAAAATTTGGAGCCAATTGGGCTTACACCATGGACGGGGGTGAAATCGGTGAATTGGAATTTGAAAATTTCAATGCGGCATCGGCAAAGATCACCTTCAAAGGGGTGAATGTCCACCCTGGTTATGCGAAACACAAAATGCAAAACTCCATGCGGATAGCCAACCAGTTTGTGACCATGCTGCCCCGGCACGAAACCCCCGAACATACCGAAGGTTATGAAGGATTTTTCCATTTGACACACATGGAAGGAACCGTTGAAAAATCGACCTTGAGCTACATTATCCGCGACCACGACCGCGACCGTTTCGACCGCCGAAAAAAAGAAATGCAACATCTGGTGAATAAAATAAATGCGGAATTTGGCGAAGGCACGGCTACACTCGAGTTAAAAGACCAGTATTACAACATGCGGGAAAAAATCGAACCTGTCATGCACATTATCGACCTGGCATTCGAAGCAATGCAGGAAGTCGGCGTTACCCCAAACGTGAAACCAATCCGGGGAGGAACCGATGGAGCAAGGCTTTCGTTCGAAGGCCTCCCCTGCCCCAATATTTTTGCGGGGGGACATAATTTCCACGGGCGGTTCGAATATGTACCCATCCAGTCGATGGAAAAAGCCATGCAGGTTATCCTGAAAATCATTGAAAAAGTGGCTTTAAGATGATTAGTTACGAGTTACAAGTTACAAGTTACAAGTTACGAGTTACGAGTTACAAGCCTGCCTGCGGTAAGCAGGTTACAAGTTTGATTAACTTGCTTTTATAGCTTAAAAACAAAAACAAAACAAACAACAAATATTTAATTTATCAAGGTAAATGAAAAAAACACCCTTCACACATTTACATATAGCTCTCGGGGCTAAAATGCATGAATTTGCCGGTTATAACATGCCCATCGAATACAGCGGAATTACCGATGAACACCTGACCGTGAGGAATGGCGTTGGCGTTTTCGATGTGTCGCACATGGGCGAATTCTGGGTCAAAGGCCCGAAAGCGCTCGACTACCTCCAGAAAATCACGTCAAACGATGTTTCGAAACTTGCTATCGGGAAAGCGCAATATTCCTGTTTTCCAAACGGTAAAGGCGGCATCGTGGACGACATCCTGGTTTACCGCTTCGACCAGGAGAAATATTTCCTGGTTGTGAATGCCTCGAATATCGAAAAAGACTGGAATTGGTGCGTTACCCACAACCCGGAGGGTGTCGACCTGGAAAACGCTTCCGATAAAATGGCCCAACTGGCCGTGCAGGGTCCAAAAGCAACCGAACTGCTGCAAAAACTCACCGAAGTGAACCTGTCCGAAATTCCATATTACAGCTTCAAGGTCGGTAAAATGGCTGGAATCAACGAGGTAATCATTTCCAATACCGGCTACACGGGTGCCGGGGGCTTTGAACTTTATTTTTATCCCGAATATGCCGAAACCATGTGGAATGCGCTTTTCGAAACAGGCAAAGAATTCGGAATCAAGCCAATAGGCCTGGGTGCCCGCGACACACTCCGCCTCGAAAAAGGATTCTGCCTGTACGGAAACGACATTGATGACACCACATCGCCTATCGAAGCCGGACTGGGATGGATTACCAAGTTTGTGGAAGGCAAGAATTTTACCGACAGGCCATTGCTCGAAAAACAGAAAAATGAGGGCGTGGAGCGTAAACTCGTCAGGTTCGAACTCAAGGAACGTGGGATTCCACGTACCGGTTACGAAATTGTGAACCAGAAAGATGAGCATATCGGGACTGTGACTTCGGGAACCATGCTCCCCGATAGCAAAATCGGGATTGGAATGGGATATGTGAAGTCGGTGAATTCAGAACCGGGTTCGGCCATTTTCATCAAAATCAGGAACAAGAACCTGGAAGCCACCATTGTAAAATAAGCTTTTTCACATCCAAACAAGCACAAGCGACTTCAACCGCTTGAATAATTGAATGCAAGTGACAGCAATGTTGCTTGCTTCTTTTTTTGCCAGCCTCAATGCTTTTTATATCTTTGTTGGGCTAATTTTTAAAATCAAGGATTTATCAAAACAAATGGTTTTCAAAACTAAAAAAATGGAGAAATACTCTGACGAATTAATTGCATATAAAAAAATTGCAAGGTTTGCTGGACTTTGGTATTTGATTTTGGCTATAACTTCGGGTTATAGCTGGATGTTTATTACCAATATTGTTGTTGCCGGAAACCCGTCATTAACCGCAAGCAATATTCTTTTATCTGATATTCAATATATTATATCGATTATTTGTAATATTATTGGACAAATAAGCTTTGTTTTTTTGGGGATGGCCTTATATAATTTATTACGGTCTATAAACAGGACTCAAGCTAAACTCATGTTTTCGTTTGTTTTAATTTCTGTCCCAATAATGTTTATCAATATTTTTTTACAAACCGGAGCATTTTTAGTTCTAAAGAGGTTCAATTTTTTGAACGTATTTACCAACGACCAAGTCAATTCGATTTCAATGCTATTTGTGAACCTGAATATTGCAGGTGTACATATTGTCGAGATATTTTGGGGATTATGGCTTTTCCCTCTCGCGTATCTTATTTACAAATCGAACTTTTTTCCGAAAATCCTTGCTATTTTGCTTGTAATTTCCGGATTGTGCTATATAGTTGGTAGCTTATCTTCTTTGATAAACCCAGGATTTTATGCAGGAATTGAAAAATTATTAAGCATACCTGAAGCTTTTGGTGAACTATCTATGTTAATGTGGCTATTGGTTATTGGAATAAAACCCAAAAATTAGCCATGCCTCCAAACATTTACTCTATAAAACCCAATGAATAGCCGCTATCTCAATTACAACCAGGTTCTTAAAAAGGAATTCTCGGAACGTGTGCAGAAAATTTCGGTCAATGCCGGATTCACATGTCCTAACCGCGATGGCAAAAAAGGTACGGGCGGATGTACTTATTGCAACAACCAGACCTTTATCCCCGAATATTGCAAACCCGATAAAACCATAAGCCGCCAGGTAGAAGAAGGGATTTCGTTTTTCAAGCATAAATACGCTGCACAACAATACCTGGCTTATTTCCAATCGTATACCAACACTTACGATTCGGTCGAAAACCTGAAGCAGGTTTACGAGGAAGCCCTTTCCTTCCCCCATGTCGTGGGGCTGGTGATTGGTACTCGTCCCGACTGCGTGAACGACGAGCTGCTTGATTATTTTGCACGGCTGTCGCAACAATATTACGTGATGATTGAATACGGTGTGGAATCGACCAACGACAGGACACTGGAATTTATCAACCGTGGCCACGATTTTGCCTGCGCCGGGGAAGCCATCCGGAAAACAGCCGGACGGGGTATCCGCACAGCTGTACACCTTATACTGGGATTGCCGAACGAAAGCAGGGAAACGATTCTTTCGCATGCGCGGAAAATCTCCGAACTACCCATTAATGCATTGAAATTACACCAGTTACAGCTAGTTAAAGGAACACGGATGGCCAGGCAGTTCCAGGAAAACCCGGAATGGTTCAATTTGTACACAGCGGAAGAATATATCGACCTGGTGGTCGATTTCCTCGAACGGTTGAATCCGAAAATTGCCATCGAACGGTTTGTGTCGCAATCGCCTCCCGGTTTGCTGATTGCACCCGAATGGGGATTGAAGAATTTTGAATTCACAGCAAAAATTGAAAAAAGACTAGTGGAACGCGACACCTGGCTGGGAAGACTGTGGGACTAGTGGTCGATGGTTAAGCAATGACTCTTCGGGCAATCACGGCTCCCCTGAGAAGTGGATGCGGCAAGTTTTGGCAAATATTTTTACCCCTTGCAAACATTTTCCTGTTTATGGTGTTTAATCAAGTGTTTTTGTGTCCATATTAATTATTAACAACAAATCATTCAATTTCATTATCGATTATGGCATTACAAGTAGGCGACAAAGCTCCTGAAGTTCTGGGGGTAAATCAGGACGGGAAAGAAATAAGATTATCCGACTTTGCAGGAAAAAAACTGGTGTTGTATTTTTACCCGAAGGACAACACGCCGGGATGTACGGCCCAAGCCTGTAGTCTTCGCGATGGATACGACGAACTGCGCAAACAAGGCTACGAAGTTATAGGCGTAAGCGCCGACAGTGCTGCATCGCACCTTAAATTCATTGAAAAACAAGGACTTCCATTCAACCTGATTGCCGATACGGACAAAAAGCTGGCGGAGACATTCGGAACCTGGGGCGAAAAAACCTTGTACGGCAAGGTTTATATGGGCATGTTCCGCACAACCTTCCTGATTGACGAAAACGGGGTTATCACAAGGGTAATCCCACCCAAAGAAGTAAACACAAAGGATCATTCTTCCCAAATACTTTCCGTTTAAAAGCACAAGAGCCGGGCTTAATCGCCAGGCTCTTTTTTTTAAATCCACCGGCACGGCAGGGTTAATTTTCCGACAGGCAAAATCCTTCGTCCCCATTTGGAATACGCGCGAATTTTTAACACATAAATATTCATCATTATTTTATGAAACATTCCTGTAATTTTTAAACTTTAAATGAGTACTTTTGCAAAAAATTTCAAAAAACTAATTACACACAATCCATGTCAGTACCAAATACACCTTTTAAAGTGTTTTCAGGCACGAAAAGTCGTTATTTAGCAGAGAAAATTTGCCAAAGTTTAGGAACCCCGCTCGGAAATATGAACATACAACATTTCTCCGATGGGGAATTTGCCATTTCGTACGAAGAATCAATCCGGGGACAATACATTTACCTGATTCAATCCACATTCCCAAACTCGGATAACCTGATGGAACTGTTGCTGATGATTGATGCAGCCAAACGTGCTTCGGCTTATAAAATCATTGCCGTGATCCCGTATTTTGGCTGGGCCCGCCAGGACAGGAAAGACAAGCCACGTGTTTCGATCGGCGCAAAGCTAATTGCCGACATGCTGAGTGTGGCCGGTGTCGACCGCGTGATTACCATGGACTTGCATGCCGACCAAATCCAAGGTTTTTTCGATATTCCGGTCGACCATCTGTATGGTTCAACCATTTTCGTTCCGTATATCAAGTCGTTGAAACTGAAAAACCCGGTTATTGCCTCGCCTGACGTGGGTGGGTCGAAACGTGCCGGCTCGTATTCGAAATACTTGGGCATGCCAATGGTTATCTGCTACAAAACCCGCGAAAAAGCAAATGTAATCGGCGAAATGACCATTATCGGGGAAGTGTACGGCAAGGATGTAATCATTACCGACGACATGGTTGATACCGCGGGGACTTTATGCAAGGCGGCCGACCTGATGATGAGCAAAGGCGCACGCAGTGTGCGGGCCATTGTTTCGCACGGCGTGATGTCGGGCGAAGCTTCTGACAGGATCATGAGATCGGCTCTTACCGAAATCGCATTCACCGATTCCATTCCGTTCCAACTCGAAAAATGCCCGAAGGCGCGTATCCTCTCTATTGCCGATATGTTTGCCGACACCATCCAACGTGTACAGGAACACCGTTCGATAAGTGAACAATACCTTCTTTAAGAGCAGCAAACAGTTAAAAATATAAAAAAGCTCCGGAACGGTTGGTCCGGAGCTTTTTTTTACCCCGCTTTGTCCGCTTCGATTAATTCGGGGTATTCCACCTTACTTAAAATCCCGGGGACATCGCGGTTATTTTTTGCAAAATTTGCTTCCCGGGAGATAGTGTAAGCATCCATCCTGTTGTTTGGATAAGGCCTTATCATTCCCTTAACCTGTCCTGCATCCAATTCCTTATTAATCCACCTCATTTCATCCTCGGGAGGAATTATCAACGGCATTCTCTTTTTAGTATTGTGTATTTTTTCCATGAGCGGGTTTGCCGGGGTGGTGACAATGCTGAACGTATCGTGTATTTCACCCGTTTGTTTATTAACCCAGGTTTCGTAGATTGACCCCAAGGTTAAATATTCCCGCTCGGTGGAATGCACGAAATACGGGTATTTGACTCCTTTGACATCCCTCCATTCATAAAACCCGCTAACAGGCAACAAGCAACGTTGAGCTGTAATGCTTTTCCGGAACGATGGCTTTTCGAAAGCCGTTTCGCCAACAGCATTCAAGGTTTTATCCCGGATGCCTTTCGCTCCCTTTTCGTCCTTTGTCCAATAAGGAATCAAGCCCCACTCGAACAAAAACACACCGTCGTGCTTCACTATCGGCAGCCGGGGGTGCGAAAAACCGCTCACCAGGTAGTGGTTGGGAATATCGGGCAAAACCTCCTGCCCGCGGTAGTTTCCCGAAAGTTTCTTGTAATATTCGTAGGCTGTGACCAATTCGCCTTTCCGGATTATTGCAACTGTAAAACACATGATTTCAGTAGATTCTAATCAGCAACCCATACCATCTTAGATACAACACCTGGTTGCCCCGAAATGTTATCCTCCTTAAATACGAGTTCGGAACTGGAAAAATACCAGCTTTCCGGAAACCCCTGCAAGAACCGGCTCAAGCCCATGTTAATTATACCCACACCATTTTCCATTTCCACATTTTTTTCTCATTTTTGCTGACAACGGGAAACCAGCTATTCATTTACTTAAACTTCAATGAACAAACCATCCATGAAGCATTTTTCATTCATCCTCGGCCTTGTAATCCTGCTGCTGGCCAAGCCAGGTGTAGCCAAAAACAGATTAACAGAAAAAGGCAACGAAAACCCCAAAGACCAAATCAGCTGTGTGGCTTTCTAT
>DATGXD010000023.1:0-5222 GCA_035299105.1 Paludibacter sp.
TTAATCCGTCGGTTGTCCACGGCCATGATTTCGAACACGTATCGGCCATATCCGATTTGTTCGTTTTTTGAAGGCAAATCGCCTTTGATTTCCAGGATTAGCCCGGCAAGAGTTTCCACTTCTTCGGTTATTTTCAGGAAATCATCTTCGTCAATCTCCGATATCTTGAAAAAGTCGTTCAACGATATTTTAGCTTCAAAAATAAACGTGTGGTTGTCTATTTTGGTGTACAACAATTCATCGTCATCGTATTCGTCGCTTATTTCGCCAACGATTTCTTCCAGTATGTCTTCGAGCGTAACCAGCCCCGATGTGCCGCCATATTCATCGACCACAATAGCCAGATGCACCCTGTTTTCCTGGAAATCAATCAGCAGGTCGTCGATTTTTTTTGTTTCGGGAATATAAAATGCCTGCCGGACCAGCGATTGCCAACGGAAGTTGTCGGGCTTGTCGAGGTGGGGCAACAAATCCTTGCTGTAGAGCAACCCCTTGATATTGTCGCGCGTGCCGGAGTAAACAGGGATACGCGAGTAGCCCGACTTGATAACTGTCTGGAGCAGTTTTTTATAAGAAGTTTTAATTTCAATGCCCACAATATCGAGTCGTGGTGTCATTATATCAACCACGTGGATGCTTCCAAACCTGGTGATGCCTTCCAGGATTCCGGTGTCCTCGTCCTGGCCGTCGGCAGTAAGTTCCAGTGCATGCGACAATTCGTCCATCGATATGTTTGTGCGGCTGTATTTGGAAAGCCTGGTATTCACAATGGATGTGGAATGTACGAGCAGGTTTACGAATGGGTTGAATATCTTTTCGAGGAAGGAAATGAATGGCGCCGTGAAGGAAGAGGTCTTTTTCGAAAACTGGGTTGCATAGATTTTGGGCATTATTTCTCCAAAAAGCAAAAGGATAAACGTGATTATTACTGTCTGGAAAATAAAGCCAACGACAGGCGCGCTGTCAAAATTCAATATGGAAGTAGTAAAAAACGTGAGTAATAAAATGATAGCCACATTCACGAAATTATTCCCGATGAGGATGGTAGCCAGCAGCCGCTGGGGGGTTTTCAGCAAATCCACGATGGTGCGGTCTTTCTTGCTGCCGCTTTCATCGAGGTCTTTCAGGACTTGCGGCTCCAATGAAAAGAATGCGATTTCGGATGCGGATATCAAAGCCGAAACACATAGCAGAATTATGCTGGACACCAGCGAAACGATAGCCGGGAATGTAACCGGTTGTACGCTGATACCTCCAAAAATGGCATATAAATAATCCTTTTCCAATGCAGGCGGATTTAAAGTGTTGAATTATGGAACGTGCAATTTTTCACACTTGCAAAATTAGTGTTTTTTTCGACATCCAGCAACCCCCACAACAGTAAACCGGAATGTCGCATGCCCACAGGCATCCCCCTTGCAATTACCGCCTGCATGATGCAATTGTTTTGAAATTATTTTTTTGAAATTGAACCATGTTTCCCTGAATATCGCTAACTTTACCCCGCCGAACTTGTTAATCTTGTCGGGCAATCCCAAAGCCTTCAATTGATTTGTAAACCAATTAAAAATGAGCATTATGGAAGACAAATTAGTTACACTCGCCATTCGAACCTACCAGCGGGCCCAGATGATTAAAACTGTGTTGGAAGAGAACGGAATTGAAACGGTGATACACAACCTGAACCTTGAATATCCCGAACTGGCGGTGGGTGTCAGGGTGCGAATCAAGGAAAGTGATTTGCCCCGGGCGTTGAAAATCGTCGAAGAAATGGAAAACGCCTGGGAAGGTGAGACCGCTTCCAATACCGAAAAACCACAGGTGTTAATACCCATTGATTTTACCAACCAGATCCAGCAGGTGGTCGACTTCGGCTTCCATTTCGCTGAAAACCTCGGGGCCGATGTTGTTTTCCTGAATGTGTATTACAGCCCGACTTTTACTATTTCGTCGAACTACGAAATAAGCACCTACAGCATTAGCGACAGCGAATTGCTGCGCCAAATCATCAGCAATGCCCATGCCGACACGGACAACATGACCAAGTTGGTGAATTCGCGGATCGACAAAGGCGAGCTCCCCGATATCCCATTCAGTTTTGAACTGAAAGAAGGGGTGGCCGAAGACGAAATCCTGGATTATTGCAAGAAAAACAAACCGGCTTTGGTTGTAATGGGGACCCATGGCAAAAAACTGACCAACGAACTGATTGATAGCGTGACGGCCGAAGTAATCGAGGCTTCGGTTTCGCCCGTGTTTGCCATTCCGGCTCAAATGACCATGCAGTCGCCGGACGAAATCCACCGGGTAGCTTTCATGACCAACTTCGACCAGAAAGACCTGATTGCCATCGATAGGGCCATATCATTATTTACTTCCGAAAAATTGGAGATTTACTTCATCCATACTTCGGGGAAAAAAGAAGCTTGGGATGAAATTATGTTGGCTGGTATAAAATCTTATTTTTCAAGTCATTATCCAAACCTCATTACAAATTATGCCCTGCTTGGCGCCAACGAGGACCTCCAGCTGCTCGACGATTACCTGGCCAACCAGAAAATTGACGTGCTGGCATTCAACTCGAAGCGCAGGAATATTTTCTCGCGCCTGTTCAACCCCGGGTTAGCCTATAAAATGGTGTTGCATTCGGACACGCCCCTTTTTGTAATGCATATTTGAGTATGGATTAGTCCACTTTGCTAGTTGTCTAGTAGCTAATGGCTTTATTTACTTCCAGCTTGTCACCTCAACTTGCCGCTAATTTAAGGGGCAATGCTAATATTTCTTATTCCCTTTAGGTTTGCCTTCTGACGAAGTAGGGGGCTTAGGGGCAATTTTAGTATTCCACTATATCCCGCTCGCCAACACATCGGCCAAGTGGATTCCCCTGGTTTTTGAATGGTTTTTGCTGCAATACCCGTTTATGTCCATAAGGCACGATGCTTCGGTCGAAACCACGAATTCGGCTTCGGTGGCGAGTGCGTTCAGCACTTTCTTTTCGGCCATGGCCGTGGAAATGGCTGTGTTTTTCACCGCGAAAGTTCCCCCGAAACCGCAGCAGGTTTCGCTTTCCTCCATTTCGACAAGCTCGAGGCCGCGGACGTTTGCCAATAAGCGGCGCGGCTCTTCCTTAATCCCATATTCGCGTAAGGCGGAACATGAATCGTGGTAGGTGACTTTGTGGTTGAAAGTCGCCCCGAGGTCCTCGACATGGAGAACATTGACCAGGAAATCGGAAAGTTCGTAAATCCGCCTTTTCATTTGCGAATGGCGCTGGAGTAAATCCGGCTTTTGGGTCAATAGCTTTTGGTAATGATGGATGATATACGAGGAACATGACCCGGAAGGCGATACGATTGGTATTTCGGGGGTGAAATCGTGCAGGAATTTTTCGGCCAGCCGGGTCGCTTCGTTCCAGTACCCGCTGTTGAAGGCGGGTTGTCCGCAGCAGGTTTGCTCGGGATTGTAATGTACCTTGCAACCGGCTTTTTCAAGGATTTTGATGGTGTTGAATCCGGTTTCGGGATAAAGCTGGTCGATGAAGCAGGGGATAAATAACTGGACGTCCATGGGTTCTGTTAGCATTTTGAATTGTTTACAACGGCCTCACAACCATGTAGCCTGTTACACGGTTGAGGCGGGCTATGTATTTGATAAACGGCTCCGAACTGATTTCCACCTTTTGGTCGGTTTGCGATGCATGCAGGAAATAGAGTTCGTTGCCCAGTTTGAAAGCTATCCCGACATGCGAAATGTCGAGGCCCTGGACATTGGTTGTCAGGCATAAAATATCTCCATTCCGGATTTTTGCACTTACCGGACTCGACTTGGGGATGTAGAAATTGTTGCGTTGGGATATGTTTTGTTCCACTGTTTTCAGTTCGCTAAAAACAGAGGGATTACTCATCTGTGGATATAAATCTGCTTTGCGGGTCATGAAGTCCAACTTCAATGGCAATGGGTTTCCCCCGAAAGCTTTAGTCAGGTTGATCACCTTGCCTTTGGTCTCATTGTTCGAAATCCATTCGGTGAAATAGTGCAGCCGCGAACTGAAGTCGGTGAGGTTGCCGTTACGGTATCGGATTGTTTTCAGTTCAGAGCAAAACGTGTCGAAACTTTGGTCTTTGCTTTTCAGCGTGTGAACCAACGCAAGGCAATTCTCGACCAGTGTGGAGCAGTCGAACTGCCTTAGGTTCACCACCAGCTTTTCGTTTTTCCCGGTTACTTCAAGTGTTTTCGGAACATAAGGCGAGTCCATTAGGAAAACAGCTGTTTGAATCATCAAATCGCCGATTGACGATTGTTTTTTCGGACCGACAGACTGGATATAGCGGTGGAAAATCAGGGTGTCCAATTTCTGGTAAATTATATTCCTCTCCTGGGCAAACATATTTTGAATACACAAGATTGTAAAGAGGAGAAACAAGAACTTATATTTTTTCATTTTTGAAACGCAAGGTTTTATAGTATGAATAGTATAAACTGCTGGTAGCCAAATTTATTTTGCTGTTGCCTGATATTCTGTGAATTTCCGGTCATTCTTTTGTCTTCAGCTGGAAATCGGTGTAAACGGGCAAATGGTCCGAGAATCCTTCCTGGTATTTCATTCCGTTGTAAGTCCTGAAAGGTTGCTTGCCCAAGAAAACAGGATCGTTTTCGAGTAGGAAATCCGCATCGAAAAAATGGGCATCGTTTGGTTTCGTGGAAATGGAGCTTTCCCGGTCCAGTAAGTCCCCTGAAACAATCATTTGGTCCAGTGCGCCCCATTCGCCATTGTGTTTGTGCGAACCCCGGCCTGCAACGTGCATTTTATACATTAGGTTATACAGGCTTCCGGCCAGCGGGTGCTCAGGTATAGGTTTGGCATTCAATGTGTTCAGCAAGCTCGTGTTTGTCGGGTAATCGTTAAAGTCGCCCATAATGATTATCCGCGAATGTTTGCTTCTGGCAAAAAGGCTGTCGGTTTTCCATTTCAAAACCGAAGCCACAAAGATACGTTTTTCTTCCGATTCCAATTCACCGCCTAACCGCGAGGGGAAATGGCAAACAAAAACATGCAAAGTGTCGCCGGTTGGTATGGTCCCGGACACAAACAGGATATCGCGTGTTTTACTGTTGGGTGCAAAAGGGAAACGGACCGGCACGGCTTCATCGCGGATAGGTTTGAATTGGTCGGGCTGGTACAATAAAGCAACATCAATGCCTCGGATGTCGGGCGATTC
>DATGXD010000024.1:0-9707 GCA_035299105.1 Paludibacter sp.
GAACTATGTGAAAGGTGCCAACATTGCCGGTTTCATGAAGGTGGCTAAAGCCATGATGGCGCAGGGGGTGGTCTAAACCCTGTGTTTCAGCCCGAAATATGCCTGATGGTTGCCGGCCGGGAATGTAATAACCGTACAAAAAAAATACTTGCAAGCCTGCTTTAGATATTCAGCAGGCTTTCGAGGTAATGCTTTTCAATGCCGTAAATTTTTTTGATGGCGTCAATTTCACCCAGGATTTTGTCCCGTCCAGGATTTCTGCCGGGAATTTTCCGCCCGACAATCATGACATTTTTAGGCGTATGTTCCAATGAGACAAATTCAATGACATTGGTTTTGTAACCGTAGGCTTCCAAAATCATGGCCCTGATCGTGTCTGTGATGATTTCTGCCTGCCGCTCTTTTAAAATGCCGAAACGTGTAATGTTCGACAGTTCGTTTGCCACGTTCATCGCCTTTCGGATTTGCTTGTGGCAGCAGGGGGCGCAGACAATCAATTCGGCTCCGGAACTTATTCCCCGGAAAATGGCATCGTCGGTGGCTGTGTCGCAGGCGTGGAGCGCTATCAGCACATCGATTTTTTCAAGCTCGGTGTTTTCAATAGCGCCTTTTATGAATTCCAGGTTTTCGAAATCCGCTTTCCGGGCGATATTGTTGCATGTGTCCACCAAATCCTGGCGGAACTCGATTCCACGCATCGATACCGCATGTTTCAACCCGTTGGTTAAATAATCGTACAGGGCGAAGGTGAGGTAGCCTTTCCCCGAACCCATGTCGGCAACACTGTAGCTTTCATTGTGCGGGAGTTCTTTCAGCGTGGGTGCCAGCAGTTCGATGTATTGGTTTATTTGCTTGTACTTGTCGCCCATTTCGCGGCGCAATTCACCGTTGGCGTTCATGATGCCAAGTTCGCGCAGGTAAACATTGTTTCGGGTATTTACCAGCCGTTCTTTCGGTTTATCGTGCACAAACGACAAGGATGTGGAAAGGGTTGGTGGATGGCTTTTTAGCTGTACGTTTCCACCGGGTTGGATAACGAGGTTCAGGTTTTCGCTTTTCGCAAACAGGTCGGCATTGCGAAAATCGTTTTCCAATGCCTCTTGCAGCAACTTCAGGCCTTCTTCAATATCAAAATTCTTGGTAATGTCCTTGGTATTGTGGCGGTAAACAAAGTTCAGGCAATAACCTCTTTTCAGTTCCACCGGGCTTACAATCAGCTTTTTCAGGTCGGACATTTTGTCGCGCTTAGCTGCCAGGGTGAGCCTGATTAATTCTTTTTGGCGGATGTAATTTTCCAATTTTTCGAAAAAGCTGTTTAACCGGCTGTTTTGCATAGTCTGTATTTTTCTGCAAAGGTAGCATTTATTTGAATTACCCTAAAATGAATTCCTTTTCGTTCAGGAATAAGCAGGAATGAACTTTTTGGGTTGTAAGTCATTATTTCAAAATCAGGTAGTTCATCCCGGATTTTTATTTTCAACAAATTTTCCGTTACTTTGTTTCCATGTTCAACCAATTGTAAATACTGATGATTATGGACAAGAAACTTCATCGATCGAAAGACCAGCAAATTGCCGGGGTATGTGCAGGCATAGCCGAATATTTTGACTGGGATGTCACGTTGGTCAGAATCGTGTATGCACTTCTGACTTTGTTCTCGGCCGGTTTTCCCGGAATCATTTTATACCTGGTTTTGTGGGCAATAATGCCGGTGGGGGAATAAGGCTGAATCAATGTCTTTTCAAAATCACAGCTTCATGCCTCGAATCGGATTCCCGGCCCGTGTTTGCTTTGGTTCTATTTTTTACTTGTTATCGAAGTGGATTTTAAACTTACATCTCCATTCCGCCCTACCGGCGACCAGCCCGAAGCTATCAAACAATTGGTTGATGGCTTGAAATCGAACATCCCTTTCCAGACTTTGCTTGGCGTTACTGGCTCCGGGAAAACATTCAGCATAGCCAACGTGGTCCAGGCAGTTCAACGCCCTACATTGGTGCTGAGCCACAACAAAACCCTGGCCGCCCAGCTTTACAGCGAGTTCAAGTCTTTTTTTCCCGATAATGCCGTGGAGTATTTCGTGTCGTATTACGATTATTACCAGCCGGAAGCTTACCTGCCTGTAACCGATATTTACATTGAAAAGGATTTATCCATCAACCAGGAAATAGAAAAGTTGCGGTTGGCAACCACTTCGGCCTTGCTGTCGGGTAGGAGGGATGTGCTGGTGGTTTCGTCGGTTTCGTGCCTGTATGGTATCGGTAATCCCGAAGATTTCACCAGCAATGCCATCACCATCCAGCGGGGGCAAAAATTAGTCCGCAATGTGTTTTTGCGGACACTGGTCGACAGCCTGTATTCGCGCAACGAAATTGAACTGAACCGCGGGAATTTCCGTGTAAAGGGCGATACGGTGGATATTTTCCTGGCGTACGCCGACTTCGTGTTGCGTGTCGTGTTCTGGGGCGACGAAATTGACGAAATACAATCGGTCGACCCGGTGAATTTCAGGGTAATCGAATATTTCGACACCTATAAAATCTATCCTGCCAGCATATTTGTTACTACCAAGGAGCGCATTGCAGGGGCTATCCAGCTTATTGAAAGGGATTTGCAGCTACAGGTCGATTATTTCAATTCAATGGACAAGCCTTACGAAGCCAAGCGGATTTTCGAGCGGGTAAAGTATGATTTGGAAATGATCAAGGAACTGGGCTATTGCTCCGGGATTGAAAATTACTCGCGTTATTTCGATGGTCGTGCGCCCGGAACCCGGCCTTTTTGCCTGCTCGATTATTTTCCCAAGGATTTCCTGATGGTGATTGACGAAAGCCATGTGACCGTTTCGCAGATCAGGGCCATGTACGGTGGCGATGCCGCCCGCAAGGAAAACCTGGTGGAATATGGCTTCCGGCTTCCGGCTGCACGCGACAACCGCCCGTTGAAATTCGATGAATTTGAGGATATTGCACCGCAAACCATTTATGTGAGCGCCACTCCTGCCGATTACGAGTTGGTGAGAAGCGAAGGTATTGTTATTGACCAGCTGATTCGTCCCACGGGTTTGCTCGACCCGGTGATTGAAGTGCGGCCTAGCATGAACCAGATCGATGATTTGCTCGAAGAAATCACGGTCCGGACCGAAAAAAACGAACGTACGCTGGTTACAACCCTCACCAAGCGCATGGCCGAAGAGTTGACTGACTATTTATCTAAAATGGGCGTGCGATGCAATTATATCCATTCCGATGTCGACACGCTCGACCGGGTGACGATTATGGAAGACCTTCGGCGCGGAGTATACGATGTGCTGGTGGGGGTGAACCTGCTCCGCGAAGGGCTCGACCTTCCCGAAGTGTCGCTGGTTGCCATTCTGGATGCCGATAAGGAGGGTTTCCTGCGTTCGCACCGTTCGCTTACCCAGACTGCGGGGCGTGCTGCCCGGAACCTGAACGGGCGGGTTATCATGTATGCCGACAAGATTACTGAAAGCATGGAAAAAACCATCAACGAGACAAACCGGCGGCGCGAGAAACAGCTGGCGTATAATGAAGCCCATGGAATTACACCGGAAGCTATTGTGAAGGGTGTGCGGAATTCATTCAACAAAGTGGAACCTCAAGCATACGTCGAGCCGGAAGTGGCCCAAGGTATTGCTGCCGACCCGGTAGTTCAATTCATGTCGAAACCTGCCTTGGAAAAAGCCATTGCCAAAACCAGGAAAGCCATGCAGGATGCCGCCAAAAAACTGGAATTCATCGAGGCTGCCCAGTACCGCGATGAGTTGATGAGGCTCGAAGAGTTGCTGAAGAGCAGATAAAAGTCCGCTAGCCTGACCTCCCTATTAATATTGACGTGGGTTCGATATAAGATTCCTTTGAATTCCTTTTACAAATTCGAAGGACTTGAATTTGATTAACCACATTGAACCCTTAGCTGCGCCGATCGTTCGTTCAGGATTCCAATACAAATTTCTTTTTGATTTAATAAGGGTTTGCCTTATATCGACCCGCGTTAGTTACTGCAATATTCGAGAACACTTTAAAAACGTTGCGACAGGTTTATGAATGCACGTTTTTGTGTGGTTCCACCCACTTCTTTTGTAACCTCGAAGTCGGCCGAGAGCATCAATTTCTTGGCAATCCGCCACGACAGGCTCAATTCGCCAATGTGTTGCCTGAATTTCCCGGAAGTGATATACGTGAAATCGGCATAGTGGTACGACAGTTCGGCGAAAATCTTGCCATTTGCGTAATCCTTTGACAACGACCCTCCATAAATAAGCGCATTGGTGAAATAGGCTGTTTTCAAAACTGTTGCATCCAAGGTTAGCGAGGCGTCGAGTTCTGGCAATTGCGAGTAAGTCAAATAGCCGTACCCATTTGACGAGGCCGCATTCGAAACTGCCGAACCATTAGCCAGCCTGTAGCCGGCATTCCCACCTATGCTTAAGCGGCTGAAGGGCCGGTAACTGGCCTGGAAGCGGAATCCCTGGCGGGTTTCCTTGTCCAGCAAGCTGTCCACATAACTTTTATATGTCTCGTAGTAATAAACGTTTTTGCGGGTATCGTACGACAGGCTCATGGACAGGTTACGGAACGGCCTGTAGTTCAACGACACATAGGCGCTTGTCAGGTCCAGCATGTTGACAGGTGTCTTGGTAGTCCATCTTGCCGTGCTGTCATTTCCCGATATGTCTTTTGTTAAAGCGCTATCTGTCTTTATTTTAGCACCATACAAGTCCATTTCCAGGGAGCAGAAGAGGTCGAGGTTTTTCAGCAGCGAATTGTTGTGTTGCAAATAAATGAACCGGCGGTCGGTCTTCATGTTGTTCATCTGGTTGAAAAGGGCCAGCGATGTTTGCGACCTTTTGTACTCTTTTTTTGTTTGGAAACCAACAAACGCCCCGAACTGCAACAGGTTGGGGTTGAAGGAATAGGTGTATGTGTCCGGCCTTGATCCCACAACGGCACCGTAGGAGAAAACCCGTCCGCTTTTTTCGAATTGGAGTCCATCCACAGCCCCTATGTTGGCCAGGTTCGGATTGATTTTCCGGCCAACAGTGAGGGAAAAATCCTTGTTGAAGTCGTATCTTAGCGCCAAATCATACACTTTCAGTTCGGTGCTGCTCTGCGGCCTGTTCACCAGTATGTTTGTGGTTTCGTTGGTCAGGGTGTCGGTGACAGATTCCGTGAATGGGGTATATATATGCTTGTTTGTCAGCGATATGTAAGTCTCTATCGAAAACTTGGAATTGTTGATGTGTTGTGCGTCCAACGAAAAATTAAAACGCATCACGTTGTTTATGGTACTGTCGCTTGTGTTGTTGATGTATGACGATAGCGAAACCCTGCCATCAATGCCCTTGTCATTGTTTTTCTTCTTGCTTTTCACAATGGCCTGGTCGTTAACCGAAATAGCTTCTTTCGAATTTTGGGCAACAACCTCAAGTGGTGGCTTGTTGTCGGCCTTTTTTGTGGCAAGCAATCTATTGCCGACCGACAGGTTGATTCCCGGGAATGGTTTCCCCACGCAGGAAATGCTGGATAAGTTGTCGACCAACAGTGCAGGAAGCAGCTTGTTATTCACAGGCAGGTACAAGGTGTCGCCGATGTGGATTCCTTCCGTATTCACGAATTGGACGTACACATTTTGCGAACTGATAAACGAGACATTCCCCTTTATTTGTTCCGTGCCCTGTCCGAACAGGTTTATTCCCAACAATATACCTGCCAACAATAATATATTCCTTGTGTTTTTATTCATCTTTGAATTTTCGGGTTCGGTTTTTTTAGTTTTTATGGTAACCTGCCGGTGCTGAAATCGTGGCATTTGGTGCATGTTGCCTGGTAAGTGGAATTGTTTGTATGGCAGTCGAAACAACGGTTCCATCTCCCTCTGTGCTTGCCGGAATAAATTTTTCCCCAGCCGTCGTGTTGTTTGAATTTAACACCTGCTGACCAGGAAGTGGTATTGTGGCATTCACCACAATCATATTTGCTAAACTTGGTCGTATGGGCAGGATATTTTGCTAACTGTTTGTTGCTTAGGCTATGGCAATCCTTACAATTTAATTTTGTTGACAAATTGGCTTTTTCATCTTGCGAATAGTTATCATTGTGGCAAACCGTGCAATCAGCCGTTTTGTGGGCACCTGTAAGTGGCATGTACATGTTGTGGTCAAACCCATTGCCTATGGAATTCCAACTGCGCCCGGTCATGTTGTGGCAGCGTTGGCAATCGGTGCCGAAACCTGTTGCCCTGTGGTTTGGCTTTTTGGTGGCTTCGTATTGATATTGGTGGCACGAGTAGCAATCGGAGCGGATGTTGTCGAAACGCCTGATGGAAGCGTTGGCATGGCAGCGGCTGCAATCGGCGCTTGCATGTTCGCCCACCAACGCAAACCCGGCTTGCTGGTGCATTTGCCGTGTTTTGGTTACTATCCACGAGTTCGGGGTATGGCAGCGCCCGCAATCGCGCCCGACGGTTCCCTGGTGTATGTCGGTGTGGCAGGCAGAGCAGTTCCTGTCCTGTATCTTGAAATCGAGGCTTTTATGGCACGACCGGCAATCGGTAGTTTTATGTTGCCCAACCAACGGGAATTTTGTTTTGTTGTGGTTAAAGCCGGTTGGCTTTATCTTGTTCCAGTTTTCGGTGTTGTGGCAAATTGTGCATTCCAACTTGAAGTTTTCACCATGTGGCGATTTGCGTGCCTGGGCAGTGGTAAAAACAACAAGGGCGAATAATAATAAAGCAATGTGTTTCATGCTGGTAATTTTAATGACTTTAAACCTCTCGATCGCTACGTTTCACTCGGTTTTCCAACTTGTATCCAATTACTTCCGGTCGATGTTTTTTGGAGCTTTTATTTTGATGGACAGAAAGTTTTATAAACTGATTGGCCAATCTGTCAACCATGGCATTTCGAGCAGGAAATATCTTCGAATTTGTATTGGATGTATTTGCCTTTTGCATCCGTTGCCGGCTTGTGGCATTCGCCGCATTTCAACCCCTTGTGTCCTCCGTCTAACTTGAACCGGCTGGTGTTATGGTCGAAAGTAGTTTTGTGCCAATCGCTGGTGGTGTGGCACTTTTGGCAATCGGTTTTGCCATTCACGGCAAATTGTCCCCGGTGGGGTTCGTTGTGGCACGAAATGCAATCTTTCGCAGTGCCTGCAAAAAGCTGGACCCGCCTTCCCATTTCATTCCTGCGGAAATGGCAAGCCGAACATGCGGCCTTCTGGTGCCCGCCATCGAGTTTGAACCTGGTTTGGTTGTGGTCGAAAGTCACCGATTTCCAGCTCGATACATTGTGGCAGTTCGTGCATTTGCCTCCCTGCATGAATTTGTCGGCCATTCTTCCCTCGTGGATATTTTTATGGCAATCCACGCAATTATTCCCCATTTTCCTGAAAGTCCAGCCGTTCTGCTTCTTGTGGCAGGATGAACATTGGGTTGCCATGTGGGCCCCTTCGAGTTTGAACCTGGTCTGGTTGTGCCTTTCAATAGTAAACGTGGATGGTGAAAAGCCTTGGTTTGTATGGCATTGGCTGCAATCCTGGTTCATCCCGTTGCGGACGAATTCGCCTTTATGGAAATCCTTGTGGCAGTCGATGCAACGGTCGTGCTTAATGGGCGCCGTCATGCTTGTCTTGTGGCATTCCTTGCAATCCACGAACTTGTGCTGTCCTATCAGCTTGAAAGCGGTTTTATCGTGGTTGAATGCTTTCATGCTTTTGTTGAAGTGGAAGGAGAGTTCGGTGTGGCATTTCTTGCAGTCCTGCCCGAACTTGTTTTTGTGGACATCCTGGTGGCAGGCTGTGCAATTCGAAAAAGCCAGCCCCTTGAACCTTTGCACCACCTTGCCATTGATAATTTCGGTTTTATGGCATTTCAGGCAATCCACCTTTTTGTGTTGCCCCAGAAGGGGGAAGCGGGTTGTGCTGTGGTCGAACCCGATCGACTTCTTGAAGGTGTCGAATCCGTGGCAGTCGTTGCATTTCGTCGAAAGTTTCCCCTGGTGGAAATCGGTATGGCAATTCAGGCATTCCTTGCTCAAACCCATGAACGTACCGGGCTTGTTCTTGAACTTGGGATTGCTTATCCTTTTTGAATTATGGCAAGCCGTACACGCCTGCTTGGCATGTTCACCCTCCAGGGCAAAGCCTGTCCTCCTATGGTCGAAATTCCGCTTGTCGATGCGTTTGATTGAAAAGTTGCGTCCGTGGTGTTCGCTATGGCAGGCAACACATGATTTTGAAAGTGCTTCGGGCGAACCGTGAAGCCCTTTTCGGGCATTCATGTTGGCTTTTATCTCCACATGGCACGCCAAACACTGGTTGCTTGTAGCCTTGTTGTTGGTAGTTTCGTGGCATTTCTTGCAATTGCCGATCCCATCCAACGAGGCATGGGCCTGGCTTAAATCACCCGGCGTCCTTTGCGAAGAAGCATCTATATTCCAAAGAAATAAAGTTAGTAAAATGAATAAGGTTCGGGCTGGGCTTAAGGATTTCATTAATTGAACTTTAATAATTGAAGTGTCTGAAAGTACCAAAAGAAGTGTAAAAGTATTAATAATAATGGAATTACACAATATTTCGTAGTGGAAATTAATTATTATTCGGATTAAGAACACCCTTTATGGCTGGTTTATCTTAACCAAACACAAAGTCACGAATACACAAAATCCTATCAAACAAGCCTTGTTGCCTTGTTTGCCAATCATTCCTTTGTGTACCAACTGTGACTTATGTAGTAAAATAACGTGAGTTCGGATATAAGGCAAACTCTTTTTTAATCAAAAAGAAATTTATATCAGAATCCTGAACCAACGGTCAGCTCAGCTGAAGGTTATATAAAATGCACAGGGAGTCTTACCCTGAATTATGTCAAAATATTCTTTTCTGCCTTTTGATGTTTGAATTTCTTGTAAACAGCTATGTTTGAAATATTTTAAATTCTTAGTATGCGCCGTGTATTTTTCTATTTTAATAATCTGTTTTTCCTCTCCGAATAATAAGCGTACCCGATAATCGAAATTATCCCGGCAAGGATAACGTACACGGTGGCCGGAATTGTAGGTGCATTGCCCTGGGCGTACGAATGCATCCCCGTTAAATAATAATTCACACCCAAAAAGGTCATAATCACCGAACTGAATCCTATAACGGACAAGCTGCTCATAATAAACGGATTGTCGGCTTTTGGCAACTTGCGTATATGGATAATAATGGCATAGACCAGAATGCTCACCAGCGCCCAGGTTTCCTTCGGGTCCCAGCCCCAATACCTTCCCCACGATTCGTTGGCCCAAACTCCGCCAATAAAACACCCGACGGTTAGCATGAACAACCCCACAAGCAGTGTCAGCTCAATGATATGCCTTATTTCCAGTATGCTGTATTTAAGCCGGTTGTTGTTTTTTTTGTTCCGCGCAATCATCAACAACAAGTTGAGCAGCCCGAGCAACGCGCCCATTGCCAGAAATCCATAGCTTGAAGTGATGATGGCCACATGGATAATGAGCCAGTACGATTTCAGTACGGGAACCAAATTGGTGATTTCGGGGTTCATCCAGCTCATGGCGGCCACCGATAGGGCTATTCCCGACAAAATACCGGTAACAGCCAATGTAATGGGCGATTTCCATGCGAAAACCAAACCGGCAAGTGCGGCAGCCCAGCCCACGAAAATCATGCTTTCGTAAC
>DATGXD010000025.1:0-5096 GCA_035299105.1 Paludibacter sp.
GTCGGTCAGGAACCGTTTCAACTTGATTTGCGAAGTAGGATCCAATGCGGTGAACGGTTCGTCGAGTACCAGTATTTTCGGGTCGCCGATTAATGCCGCCGCAATCCCGATTTTCTTCTGGTTGCCTTTCGAAAAATCGCGTATCAGCTTCTTCGACCCCAATACCTCATCGTTGAAGAAGTCCCTCATCGATTCCATGAATTGGGCAATATCGCCCGCCGACTTGTTGTGGAGCTTGCCCACGAAAGTGAAATACTCCTCCGTGGTCAGGAAATCGATCAGGAACCCTTCGTCGAGGAACGAACCAGTCAGGGTTTTCCAGGCATCGTTCCGTTCCACTTTCTGGCCGTTAATCCGCACTTCGCCTTTAGTTGCCTCGATCAAATCGAGTAGCAGGCGGAAAAAGGTTGTTTTGCCGGCCCCGTTATTCCCCACCAGGCCGAAACTTTCGCCTTGCGGGATATTCATTTCCGGCATGTCCAACACGGTAACCGTGTTATAAACTTTTTGCAAGTCAGTAACTTGTATCATAAAATATTGTATATGTATAATTCCGATTCCCGTTGGGTTATTCCCTTTCCCTGAAACCTTTCGCCATGATGTATTTGCGCCGGTTAAACTGGCCGACACACAAGTCGAGCAGCTGTTCGCGGAACAAAATCCCACCCACTCCCAGGATGGAGACACACCACAAAGCCACGCCAAACGAGAACAATGCCGTCAGCCCGCCAACCAGGAGCATCGGCAGGAACATGATGGGGAGTACTATCAGGAAGCTTTTGTAGGTTGTACCCTGGTAATTCATGGCAGCCGATTTCGAAAGGTCGACACGCCTGCTATTGAACGAAGCGAAAAACAGGAGCAGGAAAACATTCACCCCGCTGTTGAAAATGAATGCAGCCAAATGCAGGTACACTATCTTTATCCCGAAAAAGAAGTAGGGAGCCGTGAGGACAAAACACACTACATTGGATGCTATCATCAGGAGGTAATTGGCTTTCAGGTAGGACCTCACCGGGATATTCCGTGTCATCAAGCAATCGAAATGCGCGCTATCCCAACTAACCACCCATTGCCCGAACATAAGCATCAATATCCCGGTAATGAAAATAGCCGCAAAAAACAACATGCCTTCGCTGTGCGAATAGATGGATTTATTGCCATAAAACATCAGCCCGTAAAACAGGAAGATGCCGGACATGAACAGGATGGACTTGGTGCGCTTGTGCCTTACAATCAGCTTGATTTCCATCGAAATGATTTCTCCAACCACACCAAAGCGGTTCAGGAACGAAAAACCACCCACGGCCGATTGGGAACTTTCAATCTTGCTGTCGAATTTTTCGGGATAATAGTTTTCCAAGAAGAACCATTTGTTCAACAAGAACGCACCCACCGCTGCAAACAGGGTGAATGCAGGCCCATAGGGTTTCAGCACAATGAAATTAAAAAGCGGCAAGGATATTCCCAGCAACGAAAACAGGCCGGAATATTCCAACCCTGCCAGGATTAAGGCCACCGCAAGTATTACCAGCAGGGGCAATAACCCGGAACCGAATTTCCGCTTGAGGTAAGTTGCCATTTGCGAATTGAACCAGACCACAAACACAAAGTCAAGCACAAACCGGAACGCAACCCAACCGCTGTAATAATGCGCCACCGACTGCACCGCAAAAGGGACAACCACCAATAGCAAGAAATAGTTAATAGGGCTAAACAATGGTTTAAGCAACAGGAAATTCACTATATACGAGCGTTTTACGGGTAAAACCTGGTAGGGAGGCAAGTTAAAAGTATGCAACTGCTGCATGAAAAAACGGAACACCAAACCTGCCAGCAGGATATAAAGCATAGTTTGGTTGAACAGTTCCATAGGATTGAGCTTGTAATTCAAACCCTCGAGGATATCGTCAAGCGAGAAACCCATGAATAGCAGGATAGCCGAAAAATACAGACCGACAAACCCCAGCATTATATTCACGGCCAGGTTCTTGTAAAATCCCTGCGCCCGGTAATTTTTCTTCCATTCCTGCGATATCAAATCAAGTAGCAACATAGTTTCCCGGTAATTAAAATTCACAACAAAGATATAAAAAAAGCGGGAAGATAAAGCGAGGGGGCGGCTTGGAAGCCACCCCCTCGCTAAAAAATTCGCGACAAAAAAGCCTTTACAGTTCTTCCGCTGTTTCTTCCGTGTACCAGCCCGCATACATGGCATAGTTGTGGGCTATTTTCCGGTTCATTTCGTTGGTCTGTTCCGGCTCCACATTCTTCACCATTTTTGCCGGCACACCCGCCCAAAGCGTGTATGGCGGGATTTTCGTGTTGCTCAGCACCAAAGCCCCGGCTGCCACAATGGCCCCCTCGCCCACTTCCACGTAATCGAGCAGGGTGGCTCCCATTCCAATCAGCGCGTAATTATCGATTTTGGCGCCGTGTACCGTCACATTATGCCCCACCGAAACATAATCGCCTATTTCGACAGTCGATTTCTGGTACAAGGTGTGAAGCACCGACCCATCCTGGATATTGACATGGTTGCCTATACGGATGGAATTTACATCGCCGCGCAACACGGTATTGAACCAGATACTGCACCCTTCGCCCATCACCACATCGCCAACAACAGTGGCATTCTCGGCCAAGTAACAATCTTTCCCTATTTGCGGGGTAAATCCCCGAACTGATTTTATCAAAGCCATAATATTTAATTCATAATTTATAATGCATCATTCATAATTTCAAGAGGCTGTCTCAAAAGTCTATTTGCATACTTGTAAAATAACATACTTGTAAAATAATAAATTGTAAGTCAGATATAAATAATTTATTCTTGAACGCAAATAATTTGGTTTTAAACATAGAATTCGCTATGGCACAAAGCCACAAAGCTGTATTATCTTCGTGCCTTAGCGGCTTCGAAACTTTGCGTTCAGAAAAACACTTACAAACTGAAACTTTTGCTTTTATTCAAATTGCTTTTGAGACAACCTCATAAATTTCTCATTTACAAAGATACTTATTCCTGAATTTATAAAACAAACTTATTCTTGAAATGACTAACCAATCAAAATAAATCAGGCTGAATCTCAATATGAAATCCAGCCTGAAATATTTACTCCAAAAGAAATTAATCTTGGAGTTTGGCTCCGATAAATTCGCGGTTGAGCCTTGCAATGTGCGAAATCGAGATGTTTTTCGGGCATTCTGCCTCACAAGCCTGCGTGTTGGTGCAGTTACCGAACCCAAGTTCGTCCATTTTGGCAACCATGGCTTTCGCACGGTGTGCAGCTTCCACACGCCCTTGGGGCAACAAGGCAAGCTGGCTCACTTTGGCAGACACAAACAACATGGCCGATCCATTCTTGCAGGTTGCCACGCAAGCGCCACAACCGATACACGAAGCTGCATCCATGGCCTCGTCGGCTTCCACTTTCGAAATGGGGATTGCATTGCCATCGGGCACACCACCTGTGTTGACCGACACAAAACCACCAGCCTGGATAATCTTGTCGAAAGCACCCCGGTCGACAACCAAATCTTTCACAACCGGGAATGCAGCCGAACGCCAAGGTTCAACGGTAATGGTATCACCATCGTTGAAATTGCGCATGTGCAACTGGCAAGTAGTCACTTCGCCATCAGGCCCGTGCGGATGCCCATTGATAAACATGCTGCACATGCCGCAGATACCTTCGCGGCAATCGTGGTCGAAAGCAACCGGTTCCTTGCGTTCCTTAATTAGTTGCTCGTTCAGCACATCAATCATTTCGAGGAACGAACTATCGGTAGAAACATTATTCAATTTATAGGTCTCGAAATTCCCTTTTTCCTTCGGACCTGCCTGACGCCATATTTTCAGCGTTACATTTATATTCTTTTCCATACATTATAGTTACGAGTTACAAGTTACAAGTTACGAGTTGTTAGAACTGCGGTATTGTGTAATGTAACAATTATTTATTAATTAGTTTGTGGATTATCAGTTCGAGTTTTTATAGATTTTATTAAAGATGACGTCATTTTTATTATCCCCAAAATCATCTCTTGAAGTTCATCCGATTTTATTTTATCCAGGAAACCAAGTTCGTGCGAAATGATAACCTGTGTTTCCAACTCGGAAGCAGAACCTAAAGTGATGTATAGAAAATGAACCAGTTCCTTGTCTGAATTACGTCCACAGCCCTCGGCGATATTGGACGGAATAGAAACTGAACATCTTCTTATTTGAGAAGTCAGTCCAAATTGTTCGGTACTTGGAAAAGTTTTGGTAACATCGTAAATAGTTTTTACCAATTCAATACCTTTTTGCCAAACTATCAGTTCCTTATGACTTGTCATTTTTCTTTATTTATTCTTTCGCAAATTACCAGTCACCCGAAAAAACTTCTTCTTTACGTCTTGTAACTCGTAACTTGTAACTCGTAACTAATTATGATTTATAATTACGTTGTTGACGGTGAATGAACTCGTAATCAAGAGGTTCCTTCAACAGTTCAGGCTCATTGCCTTCGCCGGTGTACTTCCAGCACGATGCAAATGAAAATTCTTCATCGTTACGCAAAGCCTCACCTTCGGGTGTCTGGTATTCTTCACGGAAATGACCTCCGCACGATTCTTCGCGCATCAGGGCATCGCGTGCCATCAGTTCTCCGATTTCGATAAAGTCGGCTACACGAAGTGCTTTTTCGAGTTCTCCGTTCATATCCTGCTCCTTGCCGGGAATATACACATTGCTCCAGAATTCCTTGCGGATTTCCTGGATACGTTCCAATGCATGTTCCAAGCCTGCTTTGTTGCGGCCCATTCCCACAAAATCCCACATCACCAAGCCCAATTCGCGGTGTAACGAATCCACCGAGCGTTTTCCCTGGATACCCATCAATTTCTTGATTTTGTCGTTCACGGCTTTTTCGGCCTCTTCGAATTCGGGCAAGTCGGTACTCATGCGTGGCACTCGGATTTGGTCGGCCAGGTAATTCTGGATAGTATAAGGCAATACGAAATACCCGTCGGCCAATCCCTGCATCAAAGCCGAAGCACCAAGGCGGTTGGCACCGTGGTCGGAAAAGTTGGCTTCGCCGATACAGAACAAT
>DATGXD010000026.1:0-10380 GCA_035299105.1 Paludibacter sp.
TGCGCCTAGTGTTACCCCCTGGTACATTTTCACGTTATTGCCGATAATGGCTGTTTCGCCTATTACCACGCCTGTCCCGTGGTCGATGGTGAAGTAATCGCCAATGGTCGCCCCGGGATGGATGTCGATTCCGGTTTCCGAATGAGCCATTTCGGTTATGATGCGTGGGATAAGCGGGACTCCCAAGTGCAGCAGGGCATGGGCAATCCGGTAATTGCTGATGGCCCGGATGCTGGGGTAGCAGAAAATCACTTCGCCAAAACTTTTGGCAGCCGGGTCGCCATTGTATGCTGCTATCACGTCGGTATGCATCTTTTCGCGGATGGCGGGAAGTTGCGTGATGAACGCAATGGCTTTTTCCTTCGACAGCTGGTCGAAGTTGTTGCATTCTTGTGCCTCGATACGCGAGTTGAAGCACATGCCGGCCCTGATTTGTTGCGACAGCAGGAGTTGGAGGCGGTCCACATTCACCCCGATATGGTAAAACATGGTGTGGGTGTTGACTGCCGAATCGCCGAAGTAGCCTGGGAAAAGGATGGCCCGGCTGAGCTGGACAACTTCCTGTAAAACTTCGGTCGAAGGCATGGCATCGTATTGGCCGTGTTCTTCGCAAACATTCCTGAAACCGTCGACTTCCGACAGTCTTTTGACTGTTTCTAATAGTTCTTTATTCATGTGTAAGTAATTTTTTTTGAATGGCCGGGTGAAATCCAGGCAAGCTGAACCTGCGTGGACAAAGCCGGCCTTTGTTTGTGTTAGGGCAAACTGTCGGATTCATGTTTCAGCGTTGAGATTGCCTGGATGGCATTCTGAACCCGTTGTTCCCCGAATCCGTTTACAATAACATAGGGCTTGTTTGTTTGTTCAATCTCGTTTTTATACCAATCGAAAAAATATTTCCGGTCTGTCCCATGTTCGCGCAATGGATCGGGTTGCCACGGTAAGTCATCCTCGCAAAGGATGTAAAAATCAAAATAGCAGGTTTCCATGCGGTTTGCGAGGAAATCGGGTATTTTGCCGTATTTATATTCGAACCACACTTTTGTGATAATGAGGTCGGTGTCGAAAAAAACAAAATCGGATTCCGTTGTTCCGCTGTTGTAGTTGTTTTCCTGTTCGATTTGTACTTCTGCTATTTGGCAGACATCGTCGTACGTGTAGGGGCAATCCAGGTTCCCGATATATTCCCGGGCATATTCGGGAACCCACGGTGCATTGAAATATTCCGACAGCCTTTTGGCTAATTCGGTTTTTCCGGTGGATTCGGGTCCGAGGATGGCAATTTTAAGCATGAAACAAAATGTAATGGTTGCTGATGGTTTTTCAAACCCCTTCTGTGTCCCTGTGAACCCCTTTCTTTTACAATTTCAATAAATTGCCTTATCTTTGGCATAAAAAAAAGATGTGCAAATTTACGACAATTATTCTGCTTTGTACTATGTTTTTTGTGTTCGGCGGTCAAATTTCAGCACAAAACACAGATATTGAGCTGCTAAGAAAAATAAATGGTGTAGAGGCCACGGTGGGTTGTTCGAAATTCATATCCAATACCACGACCGAAGTGGCCATTGGCATTCCGGTTGTTTTGTGTGGGTTGTCACTCATTGAGAAAGATGACAATATGCTTAAAAATGCCCTTTATATTGGCGCTTCGATGGGGGTGGATGGCGTGCTTACCTATTCGTTGAAAAAAGTAATCAACCGCCCACGCCCGCGCGAAACGTATGCCGCCGGCATTATTCCCTATTCACCCGAGTCGTCCATGTCGTTCCCATCGGGGCACACTTCGTTGGCGTTTGCCACGGCCACATCCTTGTCGTTGAAGTACCCGAAATGGTATATTGTTGCACCAACATACCTGTGGGCTTGCTCCGTGGGTTACTCGCGGATGAACCTGGGAGTGCATTATCCCTCCGACGTGCTGGCCGGTGCCGTGTTGGGGGCGGGCAGCGCTTTTGTAACCTATAAGGTGAACGAGTGGTTCTGGAAAAAGCAGGAACATAAGAAGTTAATCGGGCTGTACCCTTATTTGTAGTCTTTTGTGTTGTGCTGGAACGGGCAAAATAACAAAAGGGCATTCGTTTCCGGATGCCCTCTTGCGGTTGTGACTTTTTCGTTTGTGTTTTTTATAGTTTGGATGCTATGGCTTGCTGTTCGGCCTGTCCTAATATTGTGGTAGGCAGTGCTGTTGCGTTGAGGTTCGGGTTGTAAACGTTCGTGCTCCAGCCGGTGATGGTTCCCAGGTTCCCGGCATTCCACCAGTTGTTCACCACGCCGTCTTTATTGGTGAAGTTTACTTCGTTGTTCGAAATGGTGATTGCGTAGCTTGGGGTGGAATATTGGTTCCATGCATAAAGCCCGATGTTGGTGTAGGCAAATTTTGCCGAATAGATTTTGTTGTTCCGCACCACGATGTCGTGCCCGCCCGATACGGCCATTCCATACTGTCCGGGGTTGATCAGGATGTTGTTCTCAATCAGGATGTAAGCACCGTTGTTGTCGCCGGCCATGATGCCGCCGCCTGTCGTTGATGGCCCGCCGCCACGGATTTTGTTCCCCACCACCTTAAGCGGGTCGGTGGCTGTGCCGCCCGACAGGTATGTGCTGATCACGTCCTCGGGATAGCTTGCGCCGGCAATGTTTTCGGCCACGTTGTAGCTAATGCTGTTGCCCGCACCGGTTACTTTGTCGAATTGTACCATTTGTCCGCGCGGCATGGGGCCTTTCACGTTCTTCACGTCGTTGTGCTCGATTTTCACGCCTGTGCTCGAAAGGGCGTAGACCCCTGTGCGGATTGATTCCATGTAGTTGTACACGATGGTGATATTGCTACAGTTCTGTAGTGAAATTCCTTCGCCGGACGAAGCACCCAGTTTGCAATATTGGATGGTGATGTTGGAGCAGTTGCTAAGCGTGATGCAATTTCCGTTGGGGTTTGAAATTTGCAGGTAGCTGATTATCCTGTTGCTCACCCCGTTCAACACAACAGGTGAAGAGGCAATGTAAGGCGAGCCGGTTGGGGCGGTTGCCGTGGCCTGTGTCACCGTGACTGTCTGTGAAACCACGTTTGCTCCCGAAACCGTGACAGTTGCCACCCTTGGGGTTGTTCCCGTGTTTGCCGAGGCGGTTAATGTGATTGCACCGTTGTTGTTGCCTGTTGCGGGGTTTACTGTCAGCCAGCTCTGGTTGCTGGTTATGGTCCATGCTATGTTGGAAGTGATGTTGAAGTTGGCAGTGCTTCCGGAGGCTGCCGCAATATTCAGTGCGTTTGTCGACAGGGCCATGTTCGGTGCCGTGTTATGCCACTTCCTGGCTTGTTCGGCCGATGTGATTGTTGGTTCTTCGATTATTGAGTCCTGGCAAGAATAAAACCCGGTAAGGGTAGATAGAATTACTATTGTTGACAAAATTAGTTTTTTCATGCTTTCGTTTTCTTTTTGTTTGGCTTTGATATGAAATTTGTTTTTGAAATAAATTCCTTGGTTTATTCGTGTGACAAAACTAAAGAAAAGCATGTATTGTGTTGATATTCAAGTATGTGTAGTAGTATGTATTGTGCATGTAGTATAAAATACTACACGTATGCCTGGATTCTGGATATTGACTTGGAGGTGGTGTGGAGTAGCCCTGCAGGTTGAGACTCTTGGTTTGTGGCTTGTAGTAAATCGTCTTGGGTGCGTTCCAAGGGGAATGGCTGGTTTTAGTTGCAGGTAATTGTAATAAAAACTACTACATTGATTTGTAGTAAATGCCTCATGTGGTTGTGTGTAAATTGACAACGAAAGGTTTTTTTGCCTAATTCAGGTTAATGGAATATAGAAAAATTAGAATTCAAGGCATTTCTATTATTCTATATTATTATTCAACCTTTCCGATTTATGTTTTCTAAACCAGCCTTACTGGAAAAATTACTACAAACGGAAATATCCTTGCCGGTTTTATTGCTAATAATATTGGTTTAAAATGCTGATATGTAGTTAAATGCAAGGTTGTTTGAAAACAATGTACCGGAGGAATGTTTTTAGGCGGAAGGAAAAAGAAGGGGATGGACATGGAAATTTCAGTTTTCGTTGCCCTTGCTGGAAAGGAAATATAGCTTCGGCGGGAATCTTATCTTTTTCTGTGCCGGTGGTGGTATTTGTGGTGGGAATGTTTTTTGGATGGTGGGGTGGCATTCCGTACTCGGCTTTTGTATTTGGCAATCAGTACTTGGGGTAGTATGCTGCCCGAGAGTTCCGGGCTGTATTTGTTCGTTTCCCAGCCTGCAACCGGCCCCATGTTTTGCGCATTCCACATGTTGTTCAATATGCCCTTGCTGTTGGTATAGTTTATTTTGTTGTTTGAGATTGTAATTGCATAACAGTCAATGTTTTTGTATTGGTTCCAAGCAACGAGCCCCACATTGTTGGAAGGGAGTTTTTCGGCATAGATTTTATTGTTTCTCACCGTTATATGGTGTCCGCCCGCCACCGAAATGCCGTACTGGCCGGGATTTACCAAGATGTTGTTTTCCACCAGGATATACGAACCGCCCCTGTCGCCAGCCATAATCCCGCCTCCCGATACCGATGGCCCGCCTCCCCGTATCTGGTTTCCGGACACATGGATCGGGTCATCGTCTACGCCCGACGACATGAAAAGGCTGATTACATCTTCCGGCGAACTTTCCCCGCTGATGTTTTCGGCTTTGTTGTGGCTAATGCTGTTCCCAGGGCCTGTAACCTTGTCGAATTGAACCATTTGCCCGCGTGGCATGGGGCCTTTCACGTTTTTCACATCGTTGTAAACCACTTTTATTCCGGAGCTTGCCACGGCATACACCCCGGTCCGTATCGATTCCATGCTGCAATTCCTGATTACAATGTTGTTGCAGTTCCTTATGGAGATGCCCTCGCCAATTGCCGGGCCCAATTTGCAATTTTCTATGGTTATGTCCGAACAATCCGACAGGGTTATGCAATTGCCCTTGCTGTTCGAAATATTAAGGCCTGAAATACTGCGGTTGCTTTTTCGTGTAACCACGATAGGTTTCGATTTGGCGTAAGGGCCTGTATATGAGTTTCCTTGCCCGGAAATAACCGGCGCAAGGAATACGAGAAACAGGAGTGGAACCATTATCTTTTTCATTGCCTTGAATTTTGGTTCAAAAAGTGAAGTATTTCTGCTGGGTTAACAACTTGATGCTGGAAGATGTTTAGGCAAGGATGTGGATGGAACGCGTGGGTTGTGGGAAATGGGTATCAAGCCATGGCTTTTTTCCATTGGAAAAATCCTACCACGGCCATAATGGTATAAATGACAAAAATAATGGCTGTGGGGTACAAGCCCTTGTAGAAGAAAAGGGCTGTTGCAAGGGCATCGGCCACTATCCACACCAGCCAGTTTTCGATGTATTTGCGGGCAAGCATCAGGGTTCCTGTCACGCTTAGTGTCCCTACTATCGAGTCGGCAATGGGGATGGTAGAGTCGGTGAATTTGGCGAGTATGATATAGTAAGCCAGGTAAATAACGGCCGAAGCCAAGGCGTACCGGGGAATTTGCCGGCGCGGGATATTGGTTGCGGGGAGTTCCTTCCCGGGTTGGTGGGTTCCGTATTTCCAGTTTGTCCACCCGTATACGCTGACGACAAGGTAATAGAGCTGGAGGCTCATGTCGGCATAAAATCCGGTGCGGAAAAACACTACTATGTAAAATGCGGAAGCCAGGAACCCGAAAATCCACAAATTGATGTTTTGCTTAATGGAAAGGTACAGGTAAATCAAGCTCAGGACTGCGCCGGTAATTTCCACCCAGTTGGTTTGCAGGTAATTCAATATCATTGTTTTATGAAGGGTTGGTGGCATATTGCCTTCGTGTTGCAAGAAAGCCTGAAGTTCCGGAAACCAGAAACTCCAGGCTTTCTTGTGTCTTGTGTGCTTGGGATTTTATTTTCCCGTTTGCTTGCCTCCTCCGTTTCTTATTTCAATATTTCCTCGTATTTGCCCGGTGTCTGCAAAATCTGGACAGCCTTAAGCAGCGATTCGTTCTCGGTATCCATAATCTGGTAATACTCGTTCATCTCCCATAAGTCGCGGGCAACCAATGCTTTGAGTTGAAGCTTGATTAATGGCTTCGATGTGTTGAACTGCTCGTCGGTGTAAGTGATTTTTTCTTTCTTTGCCCCGCTAACAATCTGGTTGAGCAAGGCGTCGCTCACTTCGTATTCTTTTTTGAACTTTTCGAATGTTGGGTATTTCTTTTTCAGTTCGGCCCGGTTTGCATCGATATATTGCACCGAAACCTTGTTGACAACCCCGCGGGCCTGTATTTTCCGGTGGAAGTCGGTAAACTTGGTTGTGTCCAGTGGCACGAAAATATCCGGCATAATGCCTCCGCCACCATAAACGGTACGCTTCAGGTTGAGGGTTTTGTATTTTACCGAGTCGGGGAAGTGGATGCTGTCGGCATGCAGGAATTCACCCTTGTTGTACCGGTCGAGCAGGTCGTTTTCGTATTTTTCATAACCATCCTTGTATGGCTTTTGAATGCAGCGCCCGGTGGGGGTGTAATAGCGTGCCGTGGTCAGCCGCATCATCGAACCATCAATCAGTTCGAACTGCCGTTGAACCAGTCCCTTCCCGAACGAGCGGCGGCCAACTATGATGGCGCGGTCCCAATCTTGCAGCGCCCCCGATACGATTTCGCTGGCCGAGGCCGAATATTCGTCCACCAGCACAATGAGTTTGCCGGTTTCAAATTTGCCGGTTACGGTCGATTCGGCACTGGTTTTCGGCTGGTTCAATCCTTTTGTGAACACAATCAGCTTGTTCTTTGAAAGGAATTCGTCGGCCAGCTGGATAGCGGCGCTCAGGTATCCGCCCCCATTCCCTTGCAGGCTGAGGACAAGGTTTTTCATTCCTCCCTTTTGCAGGTCGGTAAATGCCTTCTCGAATTCCTGCACGGTGGAATTCCCGAAGTTGTTGATTTTGATGTAACCAATGTCTTTCCCTATCATGTACGAAGCATCGACACTGTACAATGGGATTTTATCGCGGATAATTTTGAAGATCATCAATTCGGGATTCCCGTTGCGGCGAATTTTGACCGTGACTTCCGTCCCCTTGGGTCCCCGCAGGCGCTTCATGATGTCGGAATTCTGCATTTTTACACCGGCAATCAGCTCGTCGTTGATATAGATAATCCGGTCGCCGGGCATTACCCCCACCTTTTCGGCCGGGCAGCCGGTTATGGTTTGCACCACCAGCAGGGTGTCTTCCATTAGCTGGAATTGGATTCCCACGCCTTCGAAGCTGCCTTCGAGCGGTTCGTTTATCCGTTCCACTTCTTCTTTTGGAATGTATACCGAGTGCGGATCCAGTTCTTTCAACATGTTTGTGAGGGTGCTTTCCACCAGTTTTTTGTCGTTTATGCTGTCGACGTACAGGTTCGAAATAGCTGTAAGGGCATTAACCAGCTTGCGTTGTTGCAACGACGAGATGCCCTGACCGAAAACCAATGGGGTGAAAACCAATACCCAGAATAATGAAGCTGTTTTTTTCATGTTAACATCGTTTTTTTATCAAGTGGCAAAAGTACAAAAAAAATAACAAGTAATTATGGGTGGCAAATAACTAAAAATACTATTGAAGGTATAGTTTAACGAGTACGGCTTCCCATTTGTTTTGAACCGCCGAAATAACCTACTGCCGGAGTTCCGGTAAACTTTGTTGAAACGGCCTGCTGAATCTGTAAGCTACGGATTTTTCAATGAGAAGATAAACCGGAGCCGGCACCGCTGTAAAGTTGCGGTCGGGGGGGGTGGAAGGTGTCACAGAGGCATGGTACGGGCAATGCGGAGACAGGAATTTTCTACCCTATCAGGATTTTCTTTCGGTATGCAATATTTTTCGTATTGTCAATGATGGTAATGATATATGCACCCTTGCACAAATCCAGCGGAGTTTTGCTTGCGGCCGGGTATTGCAAATGGAAACGCATGGCGCTTCGTCCTGCAATGTCGCACAGGGTGATTTCATAGTCGGGATTGATGCATTTGCTTAGGTCGATGTGGAGCATGTGGTTGTAGTATTCACAATACACAGGGGAGGTGTTGAATGTGTTTGCTTTGGTGGTAATTGAGTTTATCTTTAGGGATGTGCAAATGACGCTATCGCAATTGAGTGTTGACATTAAATGGCTGTAGCAAACAGAGTCTTTACTTATCCCGCGTAAATAATTTCCGTCGGGTAGCCTGAAATCGGTGTTCGGGTCGGTGTATGCCGTTTGGTACGTGGTATCAATGGGTATCTGGTTAATTGTTACTGTCACTGTTGAATCGCAGTAGGTGCTCGATATCATGATGTCTTTCGTACCTGCTTTTGTAAGATGGATGTTGTTGATTGTGAATGTGTCTGTGCCGCATATTGTAACGTTCAGTGCGGACGATGCCTTACGTTTTATTCTTATGGCTTTCTTTCCTGAATAATTGCTGCATGTGCCGTATTTCTGGCTTACATAATAGGTGTCTCCATACGATACCCATGTGCTGTCGCTTATTGTGCTGTCGGAAGTTGGTGTCCGGTACCAGTTGGTTATCGGGTCTTTCCCAAATCCGAATATGTTCAAATCGCGAATCCGGGTTGTGTCGTTGCTGATATATTGTATGGTGTCTCCTTCGGGGGCTAAGCCGCAATCCTTCGTTTGCGAGTTGAGGCTAAAGGCAATGGACAGCAAGGCTGGTTTGTTGTTTTCAATATAATCGGTGTTGATAATGTTGGGATAGACTGTGGATGAACAGTTTGTGGTTACATCATCCACCATGATGTCGTTAACCTGGTTGGCTAAATCGTGAATGGAACTTAATCCCAGCGCACATCCCGTGGCCTCCACGTCGTTTTGCGTGGCAGTCCACGCCAGCAGGAAGTAATCATCCGTGTTGTTTTTCATCTTGTTTATCTGGTCGTTGCTCACGGCGTTGGCTCCATCCTGGTTGGCATATGAATCGTATTTTGGGAAAAAATCCCCCGAATAGTAAAATCCTTTGTCGGCATATTTGTTCCTTATTTCTTCGTTCTTTGTTAGAATGTCATCCCCAATCAACAGGATGACGGCTGATTTCCCATTGATAAACTCACTTACAGGAAAGTTGAAAAGCTGTCTTTTAGGCCCATTGTAAATGTAAAGTGAATTTATGCTTTTGAGTAAATCAAAGAGCCTTGTCCAGTCGGATGTTGAGAAACCGGTATATCCAACCCCCATCGAACCGGTGTCGGTATTTGATTGATGGGATATGTCAATAATTATCAGTTCTTTATGGTTTGCAGTAAACCTGTTTATGTCATTCACGATAGAATCGAAATAGCCGCCCGTTGCACCCTGGGTAATTCCCAGTTGGTCGATGGAACTGAAATGCCCGGCTTTGAACGAACCACCCGATATGACAGGCCTTAAATCGAAATAGCGGGTTCCGAGCATTAATTGGTTATAGGTGTTGTTGCTCTGGGTAACGGTATTGCACTCGCTGACTAAGGCTGTGTGCGTTCCAAATGTGTACATCCCGGCATCGTGCGAGCCGGGGATGCAAATTTCTTTTAGCCTCTTGTCTTTTATCGAACTGTAAATGTTTTCCATCCAGTTGTCCACAGTGCCGTTTATTTGGTAATTGCCGCCGGCAGCAGTACTAACCACGCACATCACATGGCCGTAAGTGCTAAAACCCAAACCGCTTGAGCTAAGCGTGGTTCCGGATTCATCCTTGATATATGCCGATATGTTTTTAAAGTAAGTGTGTATTTGCAATGTCTTGGAATTGTCTATCGAGTACTCTACACCTGCTTGTGTGTCACCGGTATTGGTGAAGATAGTCCATTGGTAGTCGACGTAAATGGTTGCCACGGAGTAAGCTTTTATTACCGAAGGAAACGACCATGAATCCAACTGGTACGAGCTGATGGAGTTGCGTTGCCAGTCGGTGTTCGTGGAATTCACCAGGGTGAGGTGTCCCCATACATAGGCCGATGCGTGGGTGTTGAAAAGAAAAAGCAAGACTGTGGTAAGAATATATAATTGTTTTTTCATAAGTTTTTTTAAGGGTGCATGGCCTCTTTGCCGGATTTTTGGCTTCAATGATTCTGTAACGGGCTTTATTTTGGATGCAGGTAAAAATAGGCCAAATACGCCGAACGGCATATTGAAAAATATCAATATTCTGTTCGGATTGTCAAATCAGTAATCTCGGGTTTGCGTTGTTCGGGCGCGGTTGTTCGGAATGGCCTGTGTAACTAGGCTCTCTGGCTAAGAATTCGCCAGCACGAAGTCTCCGGCATTGAGCATGGAGATGTCTATGTTCTTGATTGCGGCTATCCGTTGGTACAGTGCGGCAATATCGGCGGTTGTGTCGTC
>DATGXD010000027.1:0-14847 GCA_035299105.1 Paludibacter sp.
TCCCATACCAGCCACATCGCCAACATTGTCACCCACATTATCGGCAATAGTTGCAGGGTTGCGCGGGTCATCTTCCGGAATCCCGGCTTCCACCTTACCAACCAGGTCGGCGCCGACATCGGCAGCCTTAGTGAAAATACCACCGCCCACACGGGCAAACAAAGCCTGGGTTGAAGCACCCATGCCGAACGTCAGCGTTGTGGTGGTGATAATAACCAATTTCATCGAAGGGTCGGTTGCAATTACAGCATTCGTAGTTGAATCCAAAGCTCCGATAATATATTGCAAGGCGAAAAACCAAATGGAGATATCAAGCAAGCCTAAACCTACCACAACTAATCCCATAACGGCACCCGAACGGAATGCAACGCGCAAACCATCGTTCAATGAGCGTTGGGCAGCGTTTGCAGCACGCGCCGAGGCATAAGTAGCTGTCTTCATTCCAAAAAAACCCGCCAAACCAGAAAAGAAACCGCCTGTGAGGAATGCAAATGGAACCCATGGATTTTGAATCCCCAGCCCGTATGCCATAATGGCAAAAAGAATTGTTAAAACAATAAACACAATTGAAACTACTTTGTACTGTTGCTTAAGGTAAGCCATTGCCCCTGTGCGGACATGCAGTGCAATTTTTTTCATTGTGTCTGTACCTTCGCTTTCTTTCATCATTTGTTTGAAGAAATAAAAAGCAAAACCCAATGCAATGATGGCCGATAAAGGCACCAAAAAGAAAATGTAATTCTTCATAAAATGTAAATAAATGATTTAATTTAGTTAACTTTATTATTGGGGGGCTATCCTATCGAATCAAACTTATGTATTCTCTTAAGATAGACAACGAATAATCGCTTGCATGCTGGTCTAAAAAGCCAATCGCCGAAATATGCGCATTTTCATCCGCCGAGTCGGAAATAATCCGCACGACAATCAGCGGTATACCGTAATCATCGCAAACCTGGGCCACAGCCGCTCCTTCCATTTCGGCGCAAACCACCGATGGGAGGTTCTTACTCAAGGCATTTTTCATTTCCGCACTCGAAATGAAAAGGTCGCCGCTGGCTATATCTCCTACCAGCATTTTGGGGTTTGGAATATTCCAGCTGGCGAGTTGCTTTCGCAGTTCCTTGTTGTTTTTCAGGAAATTGTGGACTGATTCTGCCATAATCTCCACATTTTGGAGTGGGGTTTCGTAGGATGTTTTGCCGGTCAGGGGAATTTCGAAGCGGCGCATCAATGGCCTGGCATCCATGTCGTGTTGGAAAAGCCGTTGCCCGATAACTACATCGCCCACATTCAGTTCGGGGGAAATAGCCCCGGCCACACCGGTGAAAATTATCCGGTCGACCTTGAATTCCAATATCATGTTGGTTGCTGTGGCAGCAGCAGCCACCTTGCCCCAGCGCGAGAAGACTGCCACTACTTCCTGGCCAAACAAGTCTCCCTTGTAATAAATCCGGCTACCACGTTCGATAATTTCCTTGTTGCTGATTTGCTCTATTATCTTATCAATTTCTTCGGGCATCGAACCCATTATTCCAAGTAACATGGTTGTGATTTTTTTAATTTTCGGTTTTTTACATTTTTGTTATCCGCTGATACAACGTGGGGTGCGAATAATGGAAAAACACGTATAACGGATGTGGCATTAAATTGCTGAGCGAGCTGGACGATAGTTTTTTGAGACCGGACTTCAATTCGGCGCCAAATCCGTGGCCGGCAGCGTATGCATCGGCCTGGTATTCGAATTTGCGGGATAAATAATTGGTTGCCAGGTCGAGCAATAATGAGACTGGTGAATACAATATACTGAAAGCCAGTGCATTCAAATGGAAAGAAGCCGAACTCCCACCAAGAGCCTGAGCCATGGCATCGCTTTTGAGGATAATTCCGAAAAGGTAAAATAACAGGATGGTTGTAGGTAGGGATACCAGGAAATTTATCCTTGTGTGTTTGTGCTTGTAGTGTCCGATTTCATGAGCCAGTACTGCCACAATTTCGTCGGTGGTCATTTTGTCCATCAAGGTATCGTAGAGGACAATCCGCTTTTTGCTGCCCAGACCGCTGAAATAGGCGTTGGCTTTTGTAGAGCGTTTCGACCCGTCGATTACATAAATATTATCGAGGTTGAAATCCACCTTGTTTGCAAACTTTTCAATGGCATTGCGCAATTCGCCGGGAGCCAGCGGGGTTTGTTTGTTGAATAGCGGCACAATGATTTCTGAATAAAACATGGTCATGAACAGCCCGAAAACCGTGACAACTGCCCAGGCCAATAGCCAGAAGTATTCAGGTGTGAGTGTGTAAATCCAAATAATAAGTGAAAGCAAACCTCCCCCGACAATAATGGTAAGGGCATAGCTTTTCAGTTTATCCAGGATGAAAGTCTTCGGGGTAGTCTTGTTGAAACCAAACTTTTCTTCAATTTTAAAAGTGTCGTATATATCGAACGGGATTCCCAACAGGTCGTTTAAAAAGAAAAGGATGCCGAAGAAAATAACGGGCAACAGAATTGGGTGTGTAGTGTATCCCCTGAGCAGGTGGTCGAGCCAGCCAAACCCGCCCAAACTATACATTGAAAATGTAATGGCAAAACTGAAACTGCTTGTCAGCATGCCGAAACGGGTGTTTGTGCGAAAATATTCCTGTTGCTTCCGGTATTTTTCCGAGTCGTAAATATCGCTCAGGATGGATGGCAGTTGAAGGGAAGAGTGTTTTATGTTTAAAAAAGCCAGGTAGCGCTCCAAACCAAAATTAATGATCAGAATAAGAATTATGGTAAAAAAGAGTGTGTCCCCCATGGCAAAAAAAATATTACGGTTAATTTATCAAAGTACTGCAAATATAAGTCTTTCGTCAAATAATATTGCACATTATTAAAAGAAAATATATAAAAACCGTATCTTTGTGTTGAATGCAGGTAAATATATGGTTGTTATGCGTTTTAAAAACAATCCAATGTTTTTTTTTATTAAAACTGCCATCTTTGTTGCAAAAACCCCTGGTTTACTATAAAACTATCAGTTCTGAAATGAAATTTTCATACATAAGCATACTATTTTTCCTGTATTTTCTCTTCCTGGTTTCATGCAACCAACATTCGGCAAAAACAATCCGAATCGGGATTCTGAATGGACCTTCGAAGGTGAGTTTCATCCAAATGATCGACCAGCCCGCAACGGTATCCGGAATGGAGGTTGAATTTATCACCAAAAGCGAACCCTTGCAAATACAGGCGTTGATGATGCAGAACAAACTTGATTTTGCTATTTTGCCAACTTCAATGGCCGCCAACCTGTATAACAAGGGCATTAAATATAAAATGGTTGCTTGCCCGATTTGGGGAACATTGTATTTGCTGACTAACACGGAGGATAATTCGTTGGCTGCATTATCGGCGAAAAAAGTCGCTGTATTCGGGCAAAGCACCACTTCTGATATCCTTTTGCACCACATGCTTGATAAGGAAGGAATTAGAAATGTAAATATAGATTATTCCTTCGCCACGAACAATGAGGTTGCGGTGGCATTGCTGCAGGGCAAAGTAAACTATGGGGTAATTTCAGAACCATTGGTAAGTGTCTTGCTTGGCAAAGATTCAACCATCCGCATATTAAAGAAAATTGATTGCGAAGAATATTTGGACAATATTGACAAGGACATATTCGTGCAGACCGCATTTTTGGTAAATGCCAGGTTTTCAGAACAGAAGCCTGGTATTGTAAAACAAATTTGCGATTTATATTCGGCCAGTTGCAATTTCACTTCTGAACAGCCGGTGAAAACGGCCGAATTGATGGTAAAACATGGGATTTCGCCAGATACAGCGATTGCACGCCGCTCCATTCCATTGTGCAATATCAACTACATGGGAGCATTTGCCTTGGAGCAGGAAATTCGAAGTTATTTGAAAATATTTCATGCTTCCAATCCCAAAAGCATAGGCGGAAAACTGCCTGATAAAGGGTTTATTCTCCAGTCTTATTAACCAACACAAAAACGGTTCGCATCTGAAAATGAAATGGATTAGACAATTCCCGGCTATTTTGGGTGTGGTGGTATTGCTTATTGCCTGGCAGCTAGTTGCCACCAGTATTAATTATCCGGCTATATTCCCCACCATACCGGAACTTTTCAGGCAAGTCTGGCAACTATTTTCCGCCAACGACTTCATTTTAGCCATATTTATTACCCTTGGACGGGGAATTGCAGGTTTTGCCATTGCATTTATCTTGACTTTTGCCTGTGCGTCTATTTCAGTGTTTTTTCCTTTCTGGAAAAATTTCCTTCACCCTTTCGTTGTCGTAACCCGTTCGATTCCGGTTATATCCTTTGTCTTGTTGGCCCTGTTGTGGTTTTCAACCGAAAAAATCCCGGTTTTCATAGCTTTGCTCACCATGTTCCCAATCCTGTACCAGGGTATTCTGACGGGTTTTGAGCAAACAGATAAAAAATGGATAGAGATGGCACGTGTTTTCGGGAAACCGGCTTGGACCCGTTTTTTCCGGATCTACATTCCTGCCTCGAAACCTGCTATTTACGACGGGGTTTCCACGGCACTTGGTTTCGGCTGGCGCGCCATTATCATTGGAGAGGTGCTTGCCCAGCCTTTACACGGAATAGGCACATCAATGAAAGAAGCACAGGCATTTATCAATGTGTCCGAACTAATTGCCTGGACTGTTTGCGCCATTGTAATCATCTATTTGATGGATATGCTCGTAAAGCGAATCCGCAAAATAAAAGTTAACCGCTGGCTGCCCATGCCGGAAAGCTTTGAAATGAAAAATGAAAATAGACCTACAGGGACAAAGGCTATCAAAATACAAAACCTGAACAAACGGTTTAATGAAGTCCCGGTGTTTGGTTCCATGAATTACGAGTTTGAACCCATGGCTATTACTTGCCTGAAAGGCCATTCGGGAAAGGGAAAAACCACTTTGCTGCGTTTGGTGGCGGGAATTGAAAAGCCCGATTCAGGTCGCATCGAAATACCGGAGGCGCTGTACATGTCGTATGCCTTTCAGGATTTCAGGCTATTGCCCTGGCTCACTGTGAGCGAAAACATTCAGTTTGTAATTCGTAAGGATAAAGCCAGCAACAAGCAATACATCAGCAATTTAGTTCATTTTTTACTTGAAAACATGGAATTGCTTGAACACGGCCATAAATTTCCACACCAATTGAGCGGAGGCCAACAACAGCGGGTATCGCTGGCACGGGCATTGGCAGCCCAATCGGATATTTTATTGCTTGACGAACCGCTTACAGGCCTTGACGAAGGATTGAAAACACGTATCCTCGAGTTTCTGTCCCGTTGGTTTTTAATATACAAACCAACAGTTATTTGGGCAACACACCAGGAGATATATTTTAAAGAGATTGTAGTGGAGGAACTAAAGGTGTGATTCAGGACACAGGTTAAGCAATGGCCAATGCTGTATTTTTAAATTTGATTGTCATCTTGGTTGCTCGGTTCAATATTGCCTGTTTCCAAAAATAAGGCTGCCAATCCTGACAAGGGTACTCCCCTCCTCTACCGCGATCCGGAAATCGTCCGACATCCCCATTGAAAGTTGTGTAAACTCTTCGTTGCCTGCAAAATATTCGGCCTTTACTTTTTGGAAAAGCACGCTCAGTTGTTTGAATTCCCGGTGGATTTGTTGATTGTTGTCGGTGAATGTCGCCATTCCCATTAAACCGCAAATCCGGATATTATCCATTCCCATCAAGGTTGACCCCGACAGCATTTCAATCAATTCTTCGGCCGAAAACCCGAATTTGGTTTCTTCGGCTGCAATATGCACCTGGAGCAAGCAATTAACAACCCGCCCGATTTTTTTGGCTTGCTTGTTGATTTCCTGTAATAATTTATATGAATCAACCCCATGCACCAGCGAAACAACCGGAACGACATACTTGACCTTGTTGGTTTGCAAATGTCCTATAAAATGCCATTCTATGTCTTTTGGCAGGGATTCGTACTTTTGGCACATTTCCTGTACCTTGCTTTCGCCAAAGCAACGTTCCCCCGCACGATAAGCCTCCTCGATAGCAACAGCGGGATGGAATTTCGAAACGCAAACCAATTTCACCTGCGGGGGCAATTGGCTGCGTACTGATAGTAAGTTAGATTGGACCGACATTTTTTTTGTAAATTGGCAAAATCCCTGGCTTTATTCAGCCTCGTATTTATAAACGTCCATAATGTTTGTTTCTGTAATGGCAGCTACCTGGTAATCGGCCATTGAGCCTTTCATGCCTTCATTCAGTCCATCCCAGGCTTCTTTGATATCATTGGCCTGAACCATCATGGTTGTTGCAACGCGTTTTTCCACTCCTTTTTCTTCATCCAGCGAAATGAAGAACACCTTGCAACGGTACCATTTGTCGCCGTTTTCATTGAAAAACATTTCGTTAATGCGTGCACGGCGAATATTCGTAACCGAAAATTCCCCACTGATGAATGGTTCCATTTCTTTGTTAATACGTTCTTCGGCTTCGGAGAAAGTGAGTGCGTCCACCAAATATGCTTCATTTACTTTTACTATTTTACCTTCTTCGGCTGTCTTTTCGTACTTAATCTTACATTCGAACCACGTGTGCATGAGTCAACTTTTTATATATGAGTATTTTATGGGAGATATTTTAATCATTCCAACTATACACAAAGATAATCAATTCAGCCGGAAAACGGTTTGGAATATAAAAAAAAACTTCATGGAAACATGTAAACTGTTTTCATGAAGTTTTTCAACCTGTAGGTTTCGGGATGTGTTTATAGCCCAGGATTCTTACTTGTACATATCCCTGAACTTCCAGTTTCCATAATAAACCCGTTTGATTTCAGGGTCTTTCACGAGGACATCTTTTTTCAACTGGCGATGATGGATAACATAATCATCGATAAACATGCAAATGTCATTCAGGTTCCGGGTCAATGGATAGCCTGCAATTTCGTGCCCAATATCCCTGTAGCGATATATAAAGTAGGGATAATTGTATTTTTCGAATTGCGAAGCCAATGCGTTTGAGCCGAAAAATCCCCTGTTGAACACCTGGATCTTGTTGTAACGTACCAACTTGTCGGCCGTGCCATGGAAAAACATGGTGGGTGCAGGGGCATGTTTGTAAGTAGGTTCACCATTATAACTTAAAATTCCACCGGCAAATGAAATAATGGCTGCATACCGGAATCCTTCCGGCATTACCCCGGCAATCGGATGACGGTTCGAAAGTTCGTAGTCGGCTTGCAGAATGGTAATTGCCCCGGCGCTCGAGCCGCATAAAATTATCTTGGAGGTATCGATATTCAATTCGTTGGCATGTTTCATTAAGAATAACGTGGCATCGAACAGGTCTTCCACCGCCATGTCGATTGACTTTTTCAACAGGTTCAATCGTTTTAGCCCTTTTGTGTTTGAGTTTTTCATACCGAGCCGGTAATCAATGGCTACCACGGTGTAACCGCTGTCGGACATGACACGTAGATAATCACTGTTGTTGACAACAGATTTGGACCCATTTTTAAAACCTCCTCCAAACACATAAATCAAGCAAGGCTTTTTATTCGCCAAGTCGAGATTCCTTGAATAAACATCCATGCTTAAATCGCATGTGTCGCGATGGGCATATATAAAATTCCTTACTTTTATTTCTCCCTGCACTCCGAAAAAAATCACGGAAAAAACAAAAACACAAATAATCTTTTTCATAGCTAACATTTTGTTAATGAATGTTTTGTGTCTACAGTTGTGTTTTGATATTACATTGGATAAACAAATGGATTTGGAAAAAGTTCCGGGTATAAAAAAACGGAATCCGGTACAATTCGCCCCCTGTTTTACAATCGATTGGCCTGCAATTTGACTATACAAACTGGTTTTTGTACCTTTGCATACAAAATTGGCACAAATGGGACGAATACTTGCCATTGATTATGGTCGGAAACGGGTTGGCCTGGCGGTTACCGACATGTTGCATATAACTGCTAACAGCTTGGACACCATACCTGTACATGAAGTCATGGCTTACCTTGAAAAGTACATGGCAAAAGAACCGGTGGAAAAGATTGTAGTCGGGTATCCAACACAAATGGATGGCAGCGACTCGGAGTCGATGCAGTATATCAGGCCGTTTGTGGCAGCTTTGCAAAGAAGGTTTCCAGATATTGAACTTGTGTATGTTGATGAGCGTTTTACTTCGGTTTTGGCCCACAGGGCTATGCTGGAGGGCGGTTTAAAGAAAAAGAACAGGCAGGACAAAGGACTGGTTGACAGGATTTCAGCCACCATTATTTTGCAGACATACCTGGAATCGACGGGTTTCAAGTTCTGAAATCCGTCACATTGAATGTTTAGCGATTACGTCAAAATAAAATTTGTTAGAAATTATGATATTACCGATTTATACTTACGGGAACGCCGTGTTGCGCAAACAAAGCACACCGATTGATGCGAATTATCCCGAACTGAACACGTTGATAGCCAATATGTTTGACACCATGTATCATGCCGAAGGGGTTGGCCTTGCCGCCCCACAGGTTGGGTTGGCTATCAGGTTGCTTGTGATTGACTTGGCTCCGTTCAAGGAAGAAGATCCCGAATTGGGGAGTTTTAAAGTGGCAATGATCAACCCCGAAATACTTGAACGCAGCCAGGAAGAACTCAACGGTGAAGAAGGTTGCCTGAGCATTCCGGGAGTCCATGAAAGTGTCATGCGGGCAGCAAAAATCAGGATTAAGTACCTTGATACTGACTTTAAAGAACATATTGAGGAATTCGAGGGCTATAAGGCCCGGGTTGTGCAACATGAATACGACCATATCGAAGGACATTTATTCACCGACAGGGTCACTCCCATACGCCGGCAGTTGCTGAAATCGCGCTTGACCAGCATTGTGAAAGGAAAAGCAAAATGCAGCTACAAGGTGAAAACAGCTTAAAAGCAGCGCTCAGTCCAATAATGCGATGGCTTCCCCAACTACGAAGTTGCTTCCGCCGATAAAAACCAGGTCATCGTTTCCAGCATTGCTTTGCGCTTCGGTAACGGCTTCTTTTACTGTGTTGAAAGCCTCGCCTTTTAAACCAAAGGTCGAGGCTTTTTGCTGTAACTCTCCGGCATCCAATGCCCGTGGAATATCGGCGCGGGTGAAATAATATTGTGCGTTTTTGGGCAACAAGGCCAAAACAGCCGAAATATCCTTGTCGTTGACCATTCCAATAACAACGTGGAGTGTATGGTATTTTTCGTTTTCGAGCTGGTGCACAACCAGTTGTATTCCGGCTTCGTTGTGCCCGGTGTCGGCTACAATTTTTGGATTCTGACGAAGTACTTCCCAGCGCCCCCTGAAACCGGTTATTTCATTCACATTTTCAAAGCCTTCGGCCAATGCTTTTTCAGGAATATTGAAGCCGAGTTGTTGCAATTGTTGCCAGGAAAGTACCACAGTTGCCACATTTTTAAGTTGGTAATTTCCAATCAACCCAATGCTAAATTCCTGGTTCAATGAAGTTTTCATTTTCATTTTCGTACCCTCGCAACCCACAAAACCCACTTTTACCAAGTCTTCGGCAAAATAAATCGGGGCGTTTTCCTCTTTTGCTTTTTGTTCGAAAACCGGACGCGTTTCGGCCAAAGCTTCGCCAACAACAACCGGCGTGTTCGGTTTTATAATTCCCGCTTTTTCGAAAGCAATTTTTTCTAGCGTATCGCCCAGAAAACCCGTGTGGTCGAAGCTGATATTGGTAATGACAGACAATTCGGGTTGAATAATGTTCGTACTGTCGAGCCTCCCTCCTAGCCCCACTTCAACCACAGCCACATCCACGCCGGACTCTGCGAAATATTCAAAAGCCATGGCCATGGTAGCTTCGAAAAACGAAGGTTCGATTTCAGCAAACAAAATCTTATGATTGTTTGTAAAATCAATAACATATTGTTTATCAATCATTTTTCCATTAACCCGGATGCGTTCGCCAAAATCAACCAAGTGGGGCGAAGTGTACAGCCCGGTTTTATAGCCCGCTTGTTGCAGTGCAGCCGCCAACATATGCGACACGGAACCTTTGCCGTTGGTTCCTGCAATGTGGATTGTTTTGTACTTGTTTTGTGGATTCCCGAGCTTGTCCAATAACCGCTTGGTGTTTTCCAGGCCGGGCTTGTAGGCCCCGCTCCCGATATGGTGGAATACCGGAAGGCGGTCGTAGAGGTATTCTAAGGTTTGCGAATAGGCTTTTTCCGTGTTTTCCGGATTCGGAATTGAATTTTCAGACATAATGAATCAATATTAATTTTGTTGATGCTTCTCCGTTTCTTCGTTCAACAGCCGGGAAAATGAATTGCATGTACGGGGTTTGCCAAGGTGGCATGTTAAGTCGCTTTTCCGATTATGCCAAAAAATGAATATCTTTGTACTTATATAGAACAAAAATCCAAGGCAATTTCAGCTTGCAAAGATACGCCAAAAATGAACAGCATTACACAACGAAAGGTTCAAACATTTATAGATGAACGCCAGTTATTAAAGGCTGGCGACCTGGTGGTTGTTGGCGTAAGCGGCGGAACTGATTCGGTAGCCTTGTTGCATATATTGGATTCATTGAGATATAAATGTATTGTGGCTCATTGCAATTTCCATTTGCGAATGGATGATTCATTGCGCGACGAATTATTTGTTCGCAATTTGGCAAAAACAAGGAATCTTGAATTCCATTCGATTGATTTTAAAACAGTTGAATACTCCAAACAACACGGAATCTCTGTTGAAATGGCAGCCCGCGAACTTCGGTACGAATGGTTCTACCAACTGCTCGAAAAAACAGGTGCACAGGCCATCGCCATTGCACACCATGCCGACGACAGCATCGAAACTGTGTTGATGAATTTGGTTAGAGGCACTAGCCTAAAGGGTTTGACAGGTATTCCGGCACGAAACCGGCAAGTGGTTCGCCCCTTGTTATGCCTCACCCGGGATGAAATTGAAAATTACCTCCGGGAACAGCATTTGGAACATGTGGAAGACACAACAAATGCCGAAAACGATTACCAGCGCAATAAATTCAGGAATGAAGTGATTCCGTTGCTGGAAAAAATCAATCCTGCTGTTCGCTCGGCCCTGTATTCTAACCTGGAGCATTTCGAGGGCAACTTTGCCATTTATCAACAAGCAATCGAACAGATAAAAAATAAAGTTAGCTGTGAAGCTGGCGGAACTATTGTTATTGACATAGCAAACTTAAAGCAACAGATTCATGCCCGTACGGTATTATTCGAATTATTAAGTGCTTATGGATTTAATCCAGCGGTAATCGGACAGGTTTATGAACAATTGGATGCCGACCCGGGAAAAACCTTTTTATCACCTGCTTATCGCTTGGTGAAAGACAGGAATGTGCTGATTGTAAGCAAATTGAATAGCGATTCAAATGAAACGGCCGAAATTGGAGAACACGATTTGCAAATAAATTACCCTTTATGCCTGAAAGTCAATAAATTTGCAAAAACATCCGGTTTCAACGTTTCAAAATCGAAGGATTGCGTACATTTCGATGCCCGAAAGTTAGTTTTTCCATTGACGATCAGGCATTGGCAAGAAGGAGATTATTTTTTCCCTTTCGGGATGAAGCAACGGAAAAAGCTGAGCGACTATTTTATCGACCGGAAATTTTCACTTGTGGATAAGGAAGAATGCTGGCTGCTGGTGTCGGGGGACGATATTGTTTGGATTGTTGGTGAGCGAACCGACGACCGGTTTAAAATTACGGAACAGACAAGCGAAATTGTTGAGTTCAGGATTGAAAAGGATAAATAGGGTTATTTATTTTATCCATCAACGATTGTTTGTAAATCAGGCAAATAAACTAAAAACAATCATTTTAGGAGTTCGAACAAATATCAAAAAAGCTTGTTTCAACCTATTGATAATGCCAACTCAATGCCGTTAAAACGAAATCTACTCAAGGTACATGTAAAATCGGTGCGAACCATTGCCCCACGGGTGTATGTCCTTTCATTTCCACGCATAGTCGATTTTACCGCAGGCCAGGTTATTGCTATCGATTTGGTGGATGATGGTGAACCACGGTTGTATAGCATTGCCAGCGGGGAAAAAGATGAAAACATAGAAATCCTGTTCGACGAAAAGCCCGAAGGGAAACTTTCGCCCCGCATGTCGGCATTGCTTCCGGGCGACGATTTGTATGTTTCGGAACCATTCGGGACATTCAGCTCGGGTATGGAACCCGGCTATTGGATTGCTGCCGGTACAGGCGTAGCTCCATTTGTGTCGATGGCACGGTCGGGACTTGCAGCCAATAAAATCCTCGTCCAGGGTGGAAGATACGACAGCAACTTCTATTTTTCGGACGAGTTGGAAAAAATTTTCGGGGAAAATTATGTCCGGTGTTGTTCGCAGCAGCCCGATACGCGGTTTTTCCACGGGCGCCTGACAGTTTGGTTAACGAATCAAACCAATTTACCGGCTGATTACCAATATTATTTGTGCGGAAGTCCTGAAATGGTGGTGCAGGTACGCGACATTTTAATTGCAAAAGGGATTCCGTTTCAAAATATCATTTCGGAAACTTATTTTTGACCCCCTTCTGGTTTCCCCAAACGGAGATGTTGTGGAAGGAACGAGGGTGTAAATTTTACAGAAGTCATTATTTTACCACATAAATATTTTTACAAACATTGCTTTTACGTTCTACCCCCACTGGATGGACTGAGTGACATTATTATGAAAACAAATATATTTGGATTGACTATCAGTCAATTAAAAGAAGTAGTGGTATCGATTGGTTTGCCTGCGTTCAGTGCTAACCAGCTTGCCGACTGGATGTATAAAAAACATGTTTCGAAATTTTCCGAGATGACAAACCTGTCGGTCCTGGCACGCGAAAAACTGGAAGAAAATTTTTCCATTTCGCTGGTTGAGCCATCAAAAGTCCAGGTTTCGACCGACGGAACAAAAAAGTACCTGTACCCTACCCAGTTCTCCAAATTCGTTGAATCGGCTTATATTCCCGATAATGAACGTTTTACATTATGTGTTTCGACACAGGTTGGTTGTAAAATGGGTTGCCTGTTTTGCATGACAGGCAAACAGGGATTCCAGGGCAACCTGACTTCCGGTGAAATTGTTAACCAGATACAATCCTTGCCTGAGTTTGACAAATTGACCAATATCGTTTACATGGGTATGGGCGAACCGCTCGATAATGTGGAAGCCGTGTTGGATAGCATCGAAATCCTGACCTCGCCTTGGGGGTATAACTGGAGCCCGAAGCGTATAACGGTTTCGACTATTGGAATTATCCCTGCCATGCTCACTTTCCTCGAAAAGAGCAATGTGCATTTGGCGTTGAGCCTGCATTCGCCTTTCGATGACGAGCGGCGCGAATTGATGCCGATCCAAAATGTCTATCCGCTGAAAGACGTGATTGCAGCCATTAAGGGTTGGGATTTCGGGCGGCAAAGGCGGATTTCATTTGAATACATCATGTTCAAAAAGCTCAACGATACACCGAGGCATGTCAGCGAACTGGTGAAATTGCTGAGTGGCATCCGGTGCCGGATCAACCTTATCCGTTTTCATCCAATTCCCGGAACCCCGCTCGAAGGAACTTCGTACGAAGATATTGTGGATTTCCAGAACAGGTTGAAAGCAAGGGGGTTGACTGTCACAGTCCGTGCCTCGCGGGGCGAAGATATTTTTGCGGCATGTGGCATGTTATCGACCAAAGAACTGGTAAAACCACAAAATGAAACTGATTTTTGAATATCACATATTAACATATTCATTGATTGTAGAAATGAAAAAACTAATCGTATTTTGTATGACAGCATTATTGATGGCTTGTTCTGCAGGAAAAACAACAAGTACACCTGCAATAGAAGATTTTAACTACAGTGTCGACAGGTTTGCCGATATTGAGATCCTGCGTTACCGCGTTCCGGGTTTCGAGGAATTGACATTGAAACAAAAGGAACTGATTTACTACCTGAACCAGGCGGCTCTCGAAGGACGCGATATTCTGTATGACCAGAACAACAAGTATAATCTCAGCATCCGCCGCACATTGGAGGCTGTATACGAGAACTATAAGGGCGACAGAAAATCAACCGATTTTGAACAACTGACCACCTATTTGAAAAGGATCTGGATGGGAAACGGTATTCACCACCATTATTCCGAAGATAAATTCGTCCCCGAATTCGGTTCGGTGTATTTTGCCGAAGCTGTAAAAAGCATTGACCCGGCAAAATTGCCACTACACCCCGGCCAGACTGTAGACCAGTTCCTTGCTGAAATTAGTCCCGTCATTTTCGACCCCGCTTTGTACCCGAAGCGTACCAACCAGGCCGAAGGAGTGGATTTGATTAAAACTTCGGGAAATAATTATTATGAGAATGTGACACAAGCCGAAGTGGAGGCTTTTTACGGCAAGATGAAAAATCCTGCCGACAGCACTCCCGTTTCTTTTGGGTTGAACAGCAAGTTGGTTAAGGAAAATGGTGTTTTGGTTGAAAAAACATACAAAGTGGGCGGATTGTATACCGCTGCTATCCAACGTATTGTGGGTTGGCTCGAAAAGGCTGCCGGGGTGGCTGAAAACCCGAGCCAAAAGTTGGTAATTAATATTTTGATTGATTTTTATAAAACCGGAAGTTTGAAAACCTATGATGAATATTCCATTAAATGGGTGGAGGATTTGGCCTCGTCGGTCGATTTTGTAAATGGTTTTACCGAAACCTATGGCGATCCGCTGGGAATGAAAGGAAGTTGGGAATCGATTGTGAATTTTAAAAATACCGAAGCCACCAAACGTACCGAAATCATCAGTGCCA
>DATGXD010000028.1:0-1794 GCA_035299105.1 Paludibacter sp.
TCCTACAAATCTGGAAGGATACATTTTCAAACCAGAGTCAATTTCTCGGCTGCGAATGCATTATTTACACATGTCCGTTACATGAAATAAGATCGGACGAAATCAAGTCAGAGGTCGAAAGAAAGAGGAAGGAAAACAGAATATTTATTGAAAAGGTTCAAAGGGAGTTGGTGGAGCCCTTATCATTGGAGTTCAAAATTCCTATTACCCTTCGGGTTAAGGAAGATCGGAGCGGAATATTTCATGCAAGGTTTTTGGTATCCGAAAAGGTCTCCCTTTCTGTTGAACGGGGATTCGACCTTTATTCCCCCTCAGGAACATTGCACAGAAATTTTATACGAATAGACAATGGTTGCCACAGTCACATCCATCAATGCGAATCACTTCCTGAGATGACATGAAAAATTCAATACAAGATGCCTGCCAAAAAGAAACAAATCGCAACGATCGCCCAACACACCCCAGCCTGGAACGTGCGGGCATGCTTCCGCATTGCACGTTCGCAAATGGCTTGGACTGGGTGCGCGGCCGTTCGCACTCACCTTCGAGCTGGCGCAAAAGCAAATCGCTCGCTAGTGCTCGCAATTTGTTTGCTGGCTCTCAGGTGGTGACTCACGGCAGGCTGCGGGTGCTCGCTCCGGGGCTGTAGACGCCCACTCCGCTCGCATCCTCGCCTATCGCGCATACCCTTCCAAGCCACTTCAGGCTGGGGTCCACGTTGTGTTCAATACTGCCACGGAGAATCGCTCACTACCGTTCGCTTCAAATCAAATCCACCAAAGATATTTTTAACCCACCTTCCTAGATCTACGGTATCTTGAAGGATTTCGCGACATATCCTGCACTTAAAATCTCATAGTCGGCAAAAATGACCTGGTTTCGAGGGGGGCTAGAAATGTGGGTTTAAATTTATGTAAAATCACAGGTGGAAACTATCAGAAAGGTATTCCATGAAGTGTGCCCTTGTATATGATTTCGATGGTACCTTAGCAGAAGGTGATTGCCCACAACATGGCCTGATGCCCGCTCTTGGAATTGTTGACATTCCGGCCTTTTGGAAAAATACAAAAGAGCGGGCAAGAAAAGATGATGGAGATGAAATACTTTCGTACTTAGGTTGTCTTTCCGATATCGCAAATAAAAATAGTTCGCATGAGCTTTCGGAAACCAATTTATTGAATCACGGAAAGCAGATCCCGTTGTTTTCCGGTGTTAAAGAGTGGTTTCCAAGGATTAACCAATATGGTCTGAAAAATGGGCTTTCAATTGAGCACTACGTTGTGTCCAGTGGACTTGAAGCAATGATAAAAGGCACTGAGATTTCAAGTTACTTTAAAAAGGTATTTGCTTGCAAATACCACTATTCTGAGGACGGAAAAGCTTCATGGCCATCGCAAATTATAAACTATACCACAAAGACTCAATTCCTGTTTCGAATAAATAAGGGAATCGATAATTCGTGGGATAATGAAGGGGTTAATAAGTATATAGATCCCAATGAGAGGCCAATTCCATTTACTAGAATGGTTTACTTCGGTGATGGAGATACCGATATTCCTTCAATGAAAATGGTAAGAAATCAGGGCGGATTTTCCATTGCAGTTTTCGACAATAAAAAATGGGGCGAAATCAATACACAAAATAAAATTGGAAAATTGATAGCTGAGGAAAGGGCCAATTATGTTGTTCCAGCCATTTATGAAGAAGGAAGCCAACTCGATGTTACTGTAAAGGGTATTTTACAATTGTTCAAAACGAAAAGAAAGCAAAAAGACCGTGGCAGTACTGGACACA
>DATGXD010000029.1:0-7103 GCA_035299105.1 Paludibacter sp.
GCCTGAGGCGCTTCGCCGTGAATTGCTATTCGCAAGCCGATGATGCCACCGATGGGACAGTCATCGACCCATGGTACAACGTCCAAACCATTAAGGACTTGTATGTGGGAAAAAACCTCTACGATGATTACACCTTGCAAAACCACAACTACTTCCATACCTCTTACCAGAATGTGGTTTTGCAAGAACTGGGCGAAAGCTTCTTGGCTTTGAAAATGTTCCAGAAAGGGCTTTATGGTGCTGAAAAGTGGAAAACGAACGCCCTGATGCACAACAACCAGAAGGTAATGGACAATGTCCTCAACAAACTGGCTTTGGCTGATGGTGAACTGGCCATGCCGAATGGCAACGACTGGAGCCTGTTTTTGTACGACCAGATTACTTCTTACTCAACCATGGCCTGTTTTCTCAAAGACCCGAATGCTTTGATGCTCGAAAACCTGGCATACAAGAACATCAAAGCCAGGCAAGGAACCACCAAGGATGGGAGCTGGTTGCTCCACCCCGATGCGGGCGCCCGCCGCATGGGTGTTGAAGCCCATCGCGTGATGATGTCCTGGCTTATGCACGAGATGGCTTCAACCGCAGACATCACCCCGGCAAACTGGCCTGGCTTCAGGAAAAAATATGAAAACGCGGAAGTGTTTGCCAGTCAAAATATAGTCCGGGCAAACACCAAGGACCGGTTCACCTGCTTTTCGTGGAGTCCGGGGATAAGCAGTTACACGGGGTATTTCACCCAAAACTGTCCTGACAGAAATAAAATTGTAGTTCCCTACAAGGCGAATAACACCGGAAACATCTTGGGCTGGTACACCGTGAGTGGGAAAAGAACCAATGCCACCCCTGTGGTAAGCGGGATTTACAACCTGAAGGGAAACAGTTACACGATGAACGGTGTGGTTTCGACCAATGATAACAGCCTGAAAAACCATTTTGCCATTTATTCCACCCCTGGGAACGCATTGGTTTATATCGACTTGGTGACAGCTGACAGTGCTGCCACAATTACCGGCTCGCGAGGGGGATTGCTGGCTGTAAGTACCGACGAACTGACCAAATTGCAACGGACTATTTATTATCAAAACGGACATTGCCAAACAAATGGAGCCAGCACGGTTGGCTTCGCAACCTCCTGGGCAAATATCGATAACCAGATTGGTGTTGCCACCCCCGGTGCCGACAGTATGGCTTTTGGCGACCGGGCTGCCAACAATTCGATTTACTCCACTAATTTCTATCCGTTTTACAGTTCCGTCCGTCGCAGTGTGGATAGCGGGGATGTTGTAGACCGTCGGGCGTTGGTTTACTATAGCGGGGCGAGCGCCGACCAGACCAGGGTGTGTGCCGAAAAAAGCATATTGCTAACCGATTCCCTCCCCGCAGGTTGGAATGGGGTGATTGCCGTCGACCCGGACAGTGTCCGGTATTTGCTTGTAAGTAATTTTACAGGTTCGACAAACGCAGACATGAAAGCGATAGGGTTTGAAGAAGGTGCACCCGTGTTTTCGGTGCCAACCCAAATAGCGGCCGGAAAGTCTGTTGCTCATTTCCTGCTCGAAAAATCCCATAGTGTAGGGGATGCGTTGCGTGTTTTTGTTACAGCCGGAGACATTACGGCTCAACAAGGGGGCGATTCGACCAGCACGTACCTGACCAACAATGCCGCCTCGCAAAAAATGGTCGGGCTGTTGGTTATTGCCGCCCAGGGGAAAATAACCGGGAATATTGCTGTTCCGCCACATAGCCGTGTTTTGGTTCGTGTTGAAGATGGAGTCCTTGTTGCAACAGAGGTTTTCCCACAAAGAAAAAGGCGGTCGGCAGGATGCACGTTCCGGCTTTAAGGATTGGTAGGCCTGTGGTTCGCTGCCGGAAACTGGCGGTGTGGCCGGGGTGTTCCAGGAAACGGTTGAGGAATGAATAGAGAAAACCTTGGCGTGGGTATTGTTTATGCAAGTAGTTCGTACGGTTGGGACAATAGAAATACAGGATCCATATCCCTTTCATGATATACATTTACAGTGAACTCGAAGATTTTGGGAAGATATTCATGAGCAAGATGGCTGAATTGGTTGTCGGCTTGTTTGCTTATGAAGCCGCTTATGTTGTGGGTAAATAGTTTGGCACACCCGAAACCGCCCGGTTTTACAGCAACCCGGTTACACGAGTTAAAAACCTTTTTGCTCTCCTATTAACAGACGGAAGGAACGGGAAAACCGCTGAACTTGCTGTTCAATGCCGTGGGTGGTTCGAAACTAACAAAAGCGGGGAAAAACAGCTGAAAGCAGTTCGAGGACCGTTTATATTTTCAATCCCAAATACTCCGAAATAAAGCACTACAAGGGTGAATATTTAGAGTTCCTTTACATATTGTTATTAAAAAATATTAATTATTTTGTTCTGTCGACTCTTTGTCGCATTTATTTTAGGTTATATTTACCGTTGTTTTGTTTGCGGTTTTTATATGGATCGTAAACTTGGCACCCACCCCAAAACGGCCAGTCCGGGTCGGTTTTTCTGTCAACCGGCGTTTTGGCCAATACGCCTTTTGGTTTTTTCTTCACCGTAGTTTTAAATCCTGGAAGTGCATCTTGTTGTTTTTTAGGAGATGTGTACTTCTTTTAGTAGTCATATGGGTTAATTTGTGTTGCTGGAAATAAAAATATAGGTCATGTTGGTTAAATATTACGGAGATAATAGTTTGTATGACTACATCTTGTAGTAAATTTTCTGTATATTTTTTCTATTTATCATCAAAAACACTTGTTTTTTAAATTTTAATAGTCTATTTTTGCCACTTGGTTTAATGAACTTTCAATAAAAAATGCAAATTAAAGAAGATTAATTAACAAAATGTCGAATTTATGAGAAAGCAAACGTTCTTATTGGCTTGTCTGATGTTGATAGGCATAGGTTTGGTGAATGCTCAGTCAAGGTCCGTTTCGGGGAAGGTGATTTCCGTGGACGATGGGCAACCGGTAATTGGAGCTACAGTAAAAGTGAAAGGTACTTCTACGGGTACTATCACCAATGCCAGTGGCGAGTATAAAATCAATATACCGGGAAGTGCGAATACCCTGGTCGTTTCGTACGTGGGTATGAAAACACTCGAAGTAGAAGCTCAAAACAACCAGGTAATTAAACTGGAATCCGATTCCCGTGTTATTGATGAGGTGGTGGTGACAGCAATAGGTATAAAAAGGATGGAAAAATCACTCGGATACGCTGTTTCCTCTGTAAATCCAGAAGAAGGAAGATTAAAATCCCAGCCAGATTTTCTAAAAACTCTTCAAGGTAGAGTATCTGGTGTTGATATTAGATCATCACAAGGAACGCCAGGCGCCGCAACAAGAATTAATATCCGAGGCAATTCATCGTTCTACGGTAGTAATGAGCCATTAATAATCGTTGATGGAGTACCGTTAAGTAATGATCAGGTTACAACATCATCACAAACATCCGGGGGAGGGGCTTACTCGAACGGTTTTTCTTCTTTAGATCCAAATGATATTGCGTCAATGAGTGTTTTGAAAGGTTCGGCAGCTGCAGCTTTGTATGGGTCAAGAGCTTCAAATGGGGTGATTATCATTAAAACAAAATCAGGGAGTACAATAAGTACAAAGAAAAAAACCGAAGTATCTTTATCTTCTTCTTTTTCAGTAGAGAATATCGCTAATCTTCCTGATTATCAGAACACATATGGAGCTGGATCGAATTATACATATTCGAATGCGAATGGTTCTTGGGGACCAAAATTCGGAACTTTAGATTCAATACCTCTACAAAATAATACTTGGTATGCAAATTATCCGACACTATTTCCATCTTCGAAGAAAGTGGCATATAAAGCATATCCGAATAATGTTAAAGATTTGTTTCGAACGGGTTTAGTCGCCGAAAATTCATTGAATTTCAATGGTGGTAATGGGAAGACTTCTTTTAATGCCACACTATCTAATTTAACACATAAGGGATATGTACAAAACTCTAAATATGCAAGAAATAGTGTAAGTATTGGCGGTAGCTCAAATTTATTAAATGGATTAGTAATTCGGGGTAGTGTGAGTTATAACAATACAGACCAATTAGGCAGTGTGTTTGGTGAAAATCAGGTTGAAGGTGCGACGTCTTCATTTGCAAGAACTTTATTTTTGGCGAGGAACTGGAATATTGCTGGGCTACCATACGAAACGGTAAATGGATTGCCAATCTCAACCAATAATAGCCAATATGACAATCCATTGTGGGCTTTATATCACAATACGGTTAAGACAAAGGTTGATAGGGCCATGGCAAATTTTGGAACTGAATACCAAATAATGCCTTGGCTTAACGTTTCCTACCAAGTAGGTTCAAATTTATATGCCCTTGGGCGAAGAGAAATAATTGATATTGGCTCAAGGGCTTTAGGTGGACTTGGTCAATTAACAGCAGATGATTATAGAAGTTTTGAACTTGAATCGAACTTGTTAATCACATTGCAGAAGGATTTTCTCGATGAGAAATTTTCTACAAAATTGGTTGTAGGACATAACGCCAATCAAAGGAGTATATATAGGACGGAAATTAAGGGATCTACTTTTAATGTTCCTGGAATTTACACATTGGGTAATACTAAATCTCAATCCGTCATAGATGATTACACAACCTTGAGACGTATCGTTGGCGTGTTTGCTGATTTGACTTTAGGATATAATAACTATCTATTCTTGAATTTGACGGGAAGAAATGACTGGTCTTCAACGTTACCTATTCGAAATAGAAGCTATTTTTATCCAGCAATTTCCGCCTCTTACATTTTCTCAGATGCTTTAAAAATCAAGAATGACTTTTTTAGTTATGGAAAAATAAGAGCAGGTTGGGCAAAAGTTGGGAATGATGCTTCTCCGTACAGTATAAATGACACATATGGTATACTTGATCCGTTTCAAGGTCAATCTAGAGGAAGGTTAGGTTATACTGCGCACGATCCAGAATTGAAACCTGAGTTTACTAATGAATTGGAATTAGGTACCCAATTGGAGTTTTTCAAACGACGCCTTGCTATGAATTTGACTTGGTACAATAAGATTTCTACAAGCCAGATAGCAGAATTGACGGTCCCACCATCCTCGGGCTATGAAAGTTATTATACAAATTTTGGTAAAATTAGGAATAGGGGGATTGAAATTGATTTGAATGGGAAGTTAATCGAGTCAAAAGATTTGAATTGGGATGTGCAATTTTCATTCACAAAAAATAGAAATGTCGTTTTGGAATTAACGGAAAGTGTTGATAGAATACAATTAGAAGGAGTCCTTGATGATATTTCTCCAAACCTTGAACCAGGTATGCCTTTTGGGTATTTAAGAGGTTCCGTGAACTATAGGGATGCTAATGGAAATTTATTAATTGATCCATCTACGGGATTGTTAATCCCAAATCCAACTCCAGAAATGGTTGGTGATCCAAATCCTGATTTTAAGGTTGGACTTGGTACTACTATGTCTTATAAGAATTTGTTCTTGTCTGCTCATTTTGACTGGACACAAGGTGGGGATATATATTCAGTTACACTAAGTTCCTTATTAGGGCGTGGTGTTACTAAAGATACTGAAAATAGAGAGCATGTCTGGGTGATACCAGGTTATTATGGCGATCCAAATTCAGGTCAACCAATTCTAGATTCAAATGGGAAGGAAATTCCTAATACAACCCCTGTCGCAACGAATGATTTGTATTTTGGTAATTCATTCGCTATTAATTCACAAACCGAATGGAATATTTACGATGCAACCGTTTATAGGTTTAGAGAATTGACTATTGGATATGAACTTCCTAAGAATTTGTTGAAAAATACTCCTTTTGGTTCGGCCTCAATTAGTTTTTCTGGATATAATCTTTGGTATTTTGCGCCAAATGTTCCCAAATATTCTAATTTTGACCCAGAGGTAAATAGTTTTGGTTCAACAACTACTCAAGGATTTGAATTAAGTGCAGCGCCAACAACTAGGAGGTATGGCATTAATCTAAAATTAAACTTTTAAAAATTGAATAATATGAAAAAAATATATTTATTTCTCATATTTCCTTTGGTTTTAACGGGTTGTACAAAATGGTTAGATATTAACGATGACCCAAATAATCCAAAAGATATTCCAATGTCAATGCTTCTTCCCGAAATTGAAAGAACTGTGGCTGCCACATTTAATGCAGGTACGGGTATAGGTCAGGATTTAGGAGTTTATACTCATCAATTATCTACGCGCGAATCAGCAAATGAATATGGCGTGGGCGGTAATGAATATTATTTAAACGAATCCTGGAATTTTACCTATATTAATGTTCTTCAAAATATCGATATGCTCTTAAAAAAGGCTGAGACTGAAAATTCACCATACTATTCAGGAATAGCCAAAATTTTGAAAGCATATACCTTTAGCGAATATGTTGATATTTTTGGAGACTTACCTTTTTCACAGGCAAATAAAAAGTCTGAAGGTATTTTATACCCAACATTTGATAAGGATTCTGATATTTATCCGCAACTAATTGAATTGTTAGATAATGGTATTGCTGATTTTGATAAAGATAAAGGAGCTATATTCCCGGGTTCTGATGATTTGATCTTTTCAGGTAGCAAAACAAAATGGGTTAATACCGCCAATACAATCAAATTGAAAATGTACAACCAATTACGTTTGGTTGACACATCTGTGAAGGGGAAAATTGAAGTACTACTATCTGAGAATAAATTAATATCAAGTACGGGAGACGGTTTTATGTTCCCTTATTCGTCTCAGAGAACTCCTTTTGATGAGAGAAATCCAGCGATGGTTGATTTATATGAAGCAACGCAGAAATCAACTCACATGAGTCCCTGGTTTTTTGAAATATTAAAGGGTATTAATCCTGTTTTTAAAGATATTGTCGACCCCCGTATACCTTATTATTTCTACAATCAATTAAATAACACACAAACAGGGAAAGATGGTAATCAGTTTGAATACAGGGTTGGTGGTTTTGCTACAATTTATTTTGGGTCAAAAGGGCCTGATCGTGATAAATCTCAGGACAAATCATTCTCTGTTTACGGAATTTATCCTTGCGGTGGTCGTTATGAT
>DATGXD010000030.1:0-3839 GCA_035299105.1 Paludibacter sp.
TTGTCCCGATGATGTTGCCAGTGCAGATACTCCACCTTCAAGTGCAGCAATTCTTTTTTCAAAAACATCGGTTGTGGGGTTCATCAACCGGGTGTAGATATTCCCGAATTTGCGCAGGGCAAACAAATCGGCGCCGTGGGCTGCATCGTCGAACACATACGAGCTTGTCTGGTAAATAGGTACTGCACGCGATTTGGTTGTTCCGTCAACCTCCTGTCCGGCATGCACTTGTAAAGTTTCAAATTTCAGTTCTGACATAATTTTTTAGGCGTAAGAGGTTTGGGAAACGGGTAAGTCTTTGGATTCGAAGTGTTACCTTTGATTTCAAACCTGTGAATGTATTTGTTTATTTTATTTCTCAGGAAGGGATGGCAAGAAGCAATCACTTGCTTTCTTACCTCTTACTTCCTTGTTGCAGATTAAAGCGGATATTCTTCAAACGCGTAAAGCAGTGTCGACAAATAACGCTCGCCGGTGTCGGGTAGCAGGGTTACAATTACTTTGCCTGCGTTCTCGGGACGTTGTGCAACCTGTGTGGCGGCATAAGCGGCAGCCCCCGATGAAATTCCAACCAGCAGGCCTTCTTCCTTGCCCAATTGGCGCGAAGTAAGTATGGCGTTGTCATTGCTTACCTGGATAACCTCGTCAACCACAGCCGGATTGTAATTTTTCGGGATAAACCCGGCGCCTATTCCCTGGATCTTGTGCGGTCCGGGTGCGCCACCCGATATAACTGGTGAATCTGCCGGCTCAACGGCGATGATTTTTATATTCGGGTTACGCGATTTCAGGATTTCGCCTACACCCGAAACAGTTCCCCCGGTTCCAACCCCGGCCACAAAAATGTCGATTTTGCCATCCGTGTCGCGCCAGATTTCTTCGGCTGTGGTGCGTTTGTGTACTTCCACGTTTGCCGGATTTTCAAATTGCTGTGGAATGAATGCGTTTGGATTTTCTTCTTTCAACTCCAACGATTTGGCAATGGCACCTTTCATTCCCAGCGGGCCGGGTGTGAGTACCAGGTTGGCACCCAGTGCCTTGAGTAGGTTCCGGCGTTCCACGCTCATGGTTTCGGGCATGGTGAGGGTGAGTTTGTAGCCTTTAATGGCCGATACCATGGCTAAACCAATCCCGGTGTTCCCACTGGTGGGTTCAATTATTTCAGCACCGGGTTTGAGGATTCCACGGGCTTCGGCATCTTCAATCATCGATACCGCAATACGTTCCTTCACGCAACCAGCCGGATTAAACGATTCGAGTTTGGCTATTACGGTAGCCCCGAGCTGCCTGTTTCCGCTGTAATTCGAGAGTTTTAATAAAGGCGTGTTGCCTACAAGGTCAATCAGACTGTTTGCTATTTTTGCCATAATGTGTAATGATTAATGGGTTTATTTTTATGATGCAAAGATATTGTCGTGTGTGATATCCCAAAATCGCCCCGGTATGGTATTTTCCCTACCATCATGATGGTATGAGTTGTTGGGATGTTTTTATTTATTTGTTTGTTTAAATATAGATATTGTTCAATATAGAATGCTATGTGGTTTATTTACAGCAATTAAATGCAAGGTTGTGAGGACGCAAAAACCTATCGAGCACATTCATTCAGGATCCTTTCGCAAGGGTCACAAGGTAATAAAATATGAATGCAACGCAAAGAAAACCTTGAAAAAACACTCGGTTTTTTACTTCGTGCCTTTGTGCCTTCGTGTTTTTTTGATTCAATTCATTGTATTTGAAAGGTGTAATTTCTTATTTCTTATTTCTTATAGACTCTAATGTATCCCTCCCGCGTTTTAAACAACCTGCCTTTCCCAAAGTTTATTTGTGCTTGGATACTTTTTTCTAATTTTGCGCTTCAAATTTAAAAGAATATTCTCAATGAAAGGGTTGACAACAGTAAGTTTGTTGGTTTTGTCCAATATTTTCATGACGGTGGCCTGGTATGGACACCTGAAATTCAAACAATTCGCCTGGTTTTCGAACCTGAATATTGTCGGTGTCATTTTATTTAGCTGGAGCATTGCCCTGCTGGAGTATTCTGCCCAGGTCCCGGCCAACAAAATGGGTTTTGTCGGAAATGGCGGGCCGTTCACGCTTTGGCAATTGAAAGTAATGCAAGAAGTGATTACGCTGGTTGTTTTTACTTGCTTTTCGCTGGTTGCGTTCAAGAATGAAACTCTCCGACTGAACCACCTTGTCGGGTTCGGGTTCCTGGTGCTGGCGGTTTATTTTATTTTCAAGAAATAAAACGGGTTTTTTATATCTCGCTTAGTTCCAGCCAACGCATGGTTTTTTCGTCAATCAGTTCGATGAGTTCGGCGTGGCGCTGAGAGGCTTTTATGATTTCGTCGGAAGTCATGTTGCCTGAAGCCAACTGGTTTTCGAGTCCGGCTTTTTCATCTTCCAGCTGTGGGATTTCAGCATCCAGCGCATCCAGCTCTTTTTGCTCCTTGTACGAGAGTTTCCGCTTCTCTGGTTTCTGCCTATCCTCCATTGCCTGTTGCTTGCTGTCTTGGTTCTTGGTTCTTGGTTCTTGGCTCTTTTGCCCTCCTTTAGGGGTTGGGGATGTTTCTTCATTCTCTATTTCTATCCACTCCCTGTAATCGGTGTAATTCCCAGGGAAGTCTTTCAGTTCGGCATTGCCTTTGAAAACCAGCAAGTGGTCCACCACCTTGTCCATAAAGTAGCGGTCGTGGCTCACCACAATCACGCAACCCCTGAACGATTGCAGGTAGTCTTCCAGGATATTCAGGGTCACGATGTCGAGGTCGTTGGTTGGCTCATCGAGGACTAGGAAGTTGGGATTGCGCATCAGCACGGTGCATAGGTGGAGCCGCCGTTTTTCGCCGCCACTGAGTTTGTACACGTAGTTGTGTTGTGTTTCGGGCGTGAAAAGGAAATGTTGGAGGAACTGCGATACGGACATTTTTTTCCCGTTTCCGAGATGTACCTCCTCGGCAATGTCCTGCACCACGTCGATTACTTTCATTTGTTCGTCGAAAGCCAGCCCATCCTGGCTGTAATACCCGAAAACCACGGTTTCGCCAATGTCGAAACTTCCACTGTCGGGTTTCACTTCGCCCAGCAGCATTTTCAGGAAAGTGGATTTCCCGGTTCCGTTTTTCCCCACAATCCCCATTTTTTCGTAGCGGGCAAAGTTGTAGTAGAAGTTGTCCAGGATTTTCAGGTCGCCATAGGCCTTTGAAACATATTTGGCTTCGAAAATCTTTGAGCCTAAGTAACTTGCTTTTACGTCAAGTTGTACCTTGTCGTTGTTGCGGCGTTGTTTGGCCCGTTGTTCGATTTCATAGAACCGTTCGATGCGCGATTTCGATTTGTGCGACCGTGCCTGCGGTTGGCGGCGCATCCAGTCGAGTTCGGTGCGGTAAATATTCACTGTGCGTTCGGTTTCGGCATTGAAGTTCTCGATCCGTTCCTGCCGTTTTTCCAAATAATAGCTGTAGTTGCCATTGTATTGGAACATAGCCTGGTGGTCGATTTCGAGAATGGTGTTGCAAACCCGGTCGAGGAAGTAGCGGTCGTGGGTCACCATGAACAGGGCCATGGTGGAGCGTTTCAGGAAGTCCTCGAGCCATTCCACCATTTCCAGGTCGAGGTGGTTGGTCGGTTCGTCGAGTATCAGCAGGTCGGGTTCGCCAATCAGCACATTGGCCAGCGCCACCCGTTTGAGTTGCCCGCCCGAAAGTTCGCCTATCTTCTGTTCGAAGTTGGTGATTTTCAGCTTTCCCAGGATTTGCTTGATGCGGGTTTCATAGTCCCAGGCTTTGTACAGGTCCATGCGGCTGATAATTTCATCGAGTTTTTCGTGGTTCCCC
>DATGXD010000031.1:0-11529 GCA_035299105.1 Paludibacter sp.
CCCTGAACCCGGAACTGATTCCTGGCATCCCGCATGAAATCACCTTCAAAATCTATGTCTCGGCGCTTACCACCATTTCCATCGACAACCACAACTGGATCCCCACGACCGACACTCGCTTGTTGCGCCGCATAATCCGCGATTACAGGTTCCGGAATTATTCGGCACGCGACACCATCAGCCGGTGGCCAAGCGTGCGGCGGGGCGAAGAAAAATGGATTTTCCCCTACCAGGAGAAAGCAGATGTCATGTTCAATTCGGCCCTGCTGTTCGAACTGGCAGTGCTAAAAAGGTATGCCGAACCTATCCTGGCGGAAGTCCCCAAGTTTTGTGACGAATATACCGAAACCCACCGGCTCTTGAAGTTCCTCAACTACTTTATCCCAATCCACGACCGCGAAATCCCGCCTACGTCGCTGCTGCGCGAATTTGTGGGAGGCAGTAGTTTCAGATATTAATTTCCATTAAAATATCAAAAAATAACCACTTGCCAATACGGGTTCAAAACATTTTTTTCATTTATTTGCAGTCTTGTTTGTCCCAACAAGATTAACTGTCCCCATGAGAAAGCTATTTCTGTCTATTTCCCTTTTTTTAATAATCCTGGAAGGATTGCAAGCCCAACGGACTTCGTTCAGACGGAATGGTTTAATCACACAAAAGCCGGAAATCACGAGTTTGGTTACCTTGGCAGCCGGCCCTGCCATTTGTTTGGGCGAAGCCGGTTCTTCATTCCAAACAACAAACGGATTCCACAATTACAATATCGAGCTGGGGTATAAAAGGTCGATTGCCGATAACTTGTGCGTCAAGGCTACTTTCGAATACGGGAATTATTATGGGACGGACAACAATTCGCACCTATCGTACCGCAGCTTCTCAAACAACGCCAATGTGTTCGGTTTGTCGGCAAGGGCCGAGTACTCATATCTCTTCGGCCCACGTTTCAGGCGTGTCAAACTGAATTCGGTTTATGCGTTCCTGGGTGCGGGCGTTTTCGACAGCAGCAACCAATTCTCCGGCCCCAACCCCCACTACATGCAGGACCGCATGATACTGGAAGGCAACGCATTCGGGGCATTCATCCCTTATGGCATTGGATACCAGCGGCAAATCAACCGGCAATTTTATGTAGGGGGAGAGTTTTCATCGCAATACGCCTTTTCGGATTACGTGGATGGCGCCCATTCCATCCACTATTCAAAAAGCAACGATGTATTGATGGGTTTCAAATTCACACTAGCTTACAGCCTGTTCTGACGGAGTTCAAAACGATTGCATGTCGCATAGCCGTTTGTAGAATCCGTTCAGGGCAATCAGTTCGTCGTGCTTGCCTCTTTCCACAATACTACCTTCGTGCATCACGCATATTTCATCGGCTTTCCGGATGGTCGACAGCCGGTGGGCAATTACCAGCGTGGTTCGGTTCATCATTAACTTTTCGAGGGCTTCCTGAACCATTTTTTCCGATTCGGTGTCGAGTGCCGAGGTGGCTTCGTCGAGAATAAGTATCGGCGGATTCTTCAGAATGGCACGGGCAATGCTCACCCGCTGGCGCTGCCCGCCCGAAAGCTTGCTTCCCCGGTCGCCAATGGTCGACTGGTAACCGTTTTCGGTGGAAGTAATGAATTCATGCGCGTTGGCGATACGGGCCGCTTCCACTACCTGTTCCATGGTGGCATTTTCAACCCCGAAAGCAATATTATTGAAGAACGTGTCGTTGAACAAGATAGCTTCCTGGTTCACGTTCCCCATCAACGAGCGGAGGTCATGCGTCCTTAAACTCCTGATATCCATCCCATCAATCAGCACTTCGCCTATTTCCGGGTCGTAATACCGCGGGAGCAGATCCACCAGCGTGGATTTACCCGAACCCGACTGCCCCACAAGCGCCACCGTTTTGCCTTTCGGCACCACGATATTGACATCTTTCAGCACCCAGTCGTTCCTGTAGCGGAAACTCAAGTTCCGGAATTCAATCCTGTCGTTGAAGCCATGCAAGGGTTCCGGTTTTTCAGGTTCCCTAATCGCATTTTCGGTATTCAGTATCCTGTCTACCCGGTCGAGCGAAGCCAACCCTTTCTGGATACTGTACGATGCTTTCGACAGGTCTTTTGATGGCGCGATAATGCTATAAAAAATCACCAGGTAATAGATGAACTGCGATGCCCCAATGCTGCTGTGCTGCGACAAAATCAGCATCCCGCCGAACCACAGCAGGATGGCGATAACCATTGTTCCCAGGAACTCGCTCACCGGGTGCGCCAGGTTGTAGCGGCGGTTCAGGCGGTTGAAAGTGTTGCGTACCTTTTCGTTCATCGTGCCAAAGCGGCTTTCGATTTTGCCTTCGGCATTGAATGCTTTTATAATCCGCAAGCCACCCAGCGTTTCCTCAATCTGCGAAAGCAGTTCGCCTGTTTGCTCCTGCCCCACTGTCGAACGCTTTTTCAGCGACTTGCCGATTTTCCCGATCAACCAGCCGCTGAAAGGCAGCAGGAACAATACGAAAATGGTCAGCTGCCAACTCATGGCAAACATCACGCCCAGGTAAATCAGTATCATGATAGGGTTTTTAAAAACCATTTCGAGCGAGCTTATGATCGAAACTTCAACTTCGCTCACATCGCCCGTCATGCGCGACATGATGTCGCCCTTGCGTTCATCGGTAAAAAAACCAATCGGCAAGCTGATTATCTTCCGGTAAAGCTGGTTTCGCAAATCGCGCAAAACGCCCGTCCGAATGGGTATTGTGTAAAACGACCCCAAGTATGTCGTGCCGGTTTTGAAGGCAGTCATCACCACTAAAAATACCCCCAGGTACATGAGCGTGGCAGAAGGGCCTTGCTCTTTAATGAAATGCTCAAGCCAATAAACCGAATTGTTTTTCAGGGCAGAAACAATCCGGCTTGCCCCTTCGGCCCAGTTCCAGCTTTGGTATGGTGTTTCGGCTGTTTCTATGCCGAAAAGGATGTTCAATACCGGGACAATTGTCAGGAACGAAAACAAGCTGAACACCGTTGCCAGGAAGTTGAACAACAAGCTCAAGAACACATATTTTTTATATGGCGGGACAAACCGCTTGATAAGGGTTGCAAATTTGAACATTTTTTCAAAAAAAAGGGTACTATAAACAGGGGAAACAGCAGGAAATGAATTCAATGCATGCAACCCATTTCCTAATCATCACACGCCCGTATAATTGCGCGGGGTGATGCGGCGAAGCTCCTCTTTCACCGACTGGCTCACATCAAGGGTCTCGATAAAGTCGTGGATCGACTTCTCGGTAATGCCTTCGTTGGTGCGGGTGAGCGATTTCAATGCCTCGTAGGGCGATGGATAGGATTCGCGGCGCAAGATAGTCTGGATGCCTTCGGCAACCACGGCCCAAGAATTATCCAGGTCGCGGTAAATAGCCGTTTCGTTCAGGAGCAGCTTTCCTATCCCTTTCAGTATGCTTTGCGTGGCAATAATGGTGTGGGCAAAAGGAACGCCGACGTTCCGCAACACGGTGCTGTCGGTGAGGTCGCGCTGCAATCGCGACACGGGTAATTTGCCGGCCAGGAACTCGAACGAAGCATTTGCAATGGCCAGGTTCCCTTCCGCATTTTCGAAGTCGATGGGGTTGACCTTGTGGGGCATGGCCGAGGAGCCAACTTCGCCGGCTTTGATTTTCTGCTTGAAATATTCCATCGAGACATAGGTCCAGATATCGCGGCAAAAATCAATCAATATCGTGTTCATGCGCTTCATGGCATCGAACTGGGCCGCCAGGTTGTCGTAATTCGAAATCTGGGTAGTCCATTGCTCCCTTTCCAATCCCAGCTTTTCGGATACGAATTTATTTCCAAACAGCTTCCAGTCGATAGCCGGATAGGCTACCGTGTGTGCATTGAAATTTCCTGTGGCCCCGCCGAATTTGGCCGATGCGGGTGTTTCTTTCAGTAGCACCAATTGCTGCTTCAACCTGTTCACAAAAACCATCATCTCTTTTCCCAAACGTGTGGGGGAGGCGGGTTGCCCATGCGTTTTTGCCAGCATGGAAACATCGCGCCATTCTTCAACGCAATGTTCCAGGGCGAGTACCATTTTTTCCATTTCGGGATAGTACACTTCTGCCAGCGCGTCCTTGATTGAAACCGGGACAGCAGTATTGTTAATATCCTGCGATGTCAGTCCAAAATGAATGAACTCCTTGTAAGCCTGCAATCCCAGCAAGTCGAATTTCTCTTTCAGGAAGTATTCTATTGCTTTCACATCGTGGTTTGTAACCTGTTCTATTTCCTTTACTTTCAACGCATCGGCTTCCGAGAACCCGGTGTAAAGCGCCCTCAATTTCGGGAAAACCGAAGCCTGCACCGATTCGAGTTGTTTCAATGGAATTTCGCACAAGGCAATGAAATATTCAACTTCCACCAGCACGCGGTAGCGCATCAGGGCATATTCGGAGAAATAAGCGGCATACATTTCGGTTTTTGAACGGTAACGCCCGTCAACCGGAGAAATAGCGGTAAGCAATGATAAATCCATGTTGTATAATTTATAATTTTAATTCATGAGGCGACGACCCATTTTCGAAAAAACCGGCGGCTGCGATTTTATGCTGTGGAAATGAGAAAACAAGCGCAAACCCCACCGGCTGAAAACAGGCTGCAAAATTAATCAATTCCGCCGGATTAGAAAAGTTTATTCCGCCGCTTGCCACAGTGATACTTTTTCTTTACTTTTGTTACCCAAAAACACAAACCGGGGACCAGCTAAGCAGCCGAAAGGAAACAACTTGCAAGGCTTGAGTAAAAAAGAATATGAGATATATCAAAATACATAAAGAAGGACGGACAATCCTGGGATTATTGCTGGTTGTCCTGTTTGCTGTCAACTCCTTTGTCTATATCAATTTCCCGTTCCCGGCATTGATGGTAAACCTGATTATTTCGGCTTTGCTGCTGCTGTTTTTCGCTTATTTCTTCCGCAACCCGCCCCGCAAGATTTACATCGAGGATCCAAGCATGGTTATCGCCCCGGCCGATGGCACGGTGGTGGTGGTGGAACCTACCGATGAATTGGAATTTTTCGGCGACAAACGCATACAGGTTTCCATTTTCATGTCGGTGTTCAACGTGCATGCCAACTGGTACCCCATCAAAGGCACCGTACTGAAATCCGTCCATCACAGTGGCAGGCATATGGCAGCTTTTTTACCCAAATCGAGCAGCGAGAACGAACGTTCGACCGTGGTGATTGAAACGCCGCAGAAAACACAAATCCTGGTTCGCCAGATTGCTGGTGCGTTGGCCCGCCGCATTGTGACCTATGCCCGGGCAGGAAAGGAATGCCACCTGAACGAACACCTTGGGTTTATCAAGTTCGGCTCGCGCGTCGACCTGTTTTTACCGCTCGATGCCGAAATCTTCGTGCAGGTGGGCGACTCCACAACCGGGAACGAAACCGTCATAGCCCGCCTAAACGAAGACTGAAATGCAAATCGAAGAAGCCCAACAGCGGGTAGATGAATGGATCAAGGCCTACGGAGTCCGGTATTTCAACGAACTTACCAACCTGGCCATCCTCACCGAAGAAGTCGGCGAACTGGCACGTATCATAGCCCGCACCTACGGGGAACAGTCCTTTAAGGAATCGGAGAAGGGCAGGGATTTGGCCGACGAAATGGCCGACGTGCTTTGGGTGCTGATTTGCCTTGCCAACCAAACGGGCGTGAACCTTACCGAGGCATTCGAAAAAAACCTGCAAAAGAAAACCGAACGCGACAAGGACCGCCACATAAAAAACGATAAATTGAATCAATAGTTCGAAACTATTGCAACTATCCAGCCACCACTCAGCTTATACCAATTACTTACAATAAAACAACCGGATTATCATGGGTAAATTCGATGAACTTTTCGCACAATACGATTGCAAACTGAACGACGAAGCGGTTAAAAAGGAGATTGACAAAATCATGGGCGCACACTTCGGCAAAAACAACACGGTGGAAGTGTACAAACAGTGCCTGAACCAAATCGACCTGACATCGCTGAACGGAACCGACACCGAGACTGAGATCACGGCCCTGGTGGAAAAAGTCAACGGTTTCAAGGCCCAGTTTCCACACCTTCCGAATGTAGCCGCCATCTGTGTCTACCCTTCGATGGTCCCGGTGGTGAAGAAGCATCTTACGGATGCAACCGTTGGAATAGCTTCGGTGGCCGCCGGATTTCCCGCATCGCAGACTTTCATTGAGATTAAGGTGGCCGAAACCGCCATGTGCATCATGGAAGGTGCCTCCGAAATTGACGTGGTCATTTCCGTCGGCAAATTCCTGGAAGGCAAGTACGACGAAGTCTACGAAGAACTTTCGGAGATAAAAGCCGCATGCAGGAACGCCCAACTGAAGGTTATCCTCGAAACCGGCGCCTTGCAAACAGCATCCAATATCAAGAAAGCCGCTATCGTGGCCATGGTGGCAGGAGCCGATTTCATCAAAACCTCGACCGGGAAAATCCCCGTGGCTGCCACCCCCGAAGCCACCTACGTGATGTGCCACGCCATCAAGGAATGGAACGAAAAGAACAGGGTGAAAGTGAGTTACAAACCTGCTGGCGGAATTGTGACCACCGAAGATGCGGTAAAACACTACACACTGGTGAAACACATTCTGGGCGAGGAATGGCTCAAAAACACCCGTTTCAGGATTGGGGCTAGCCGGTTGGCCAACAACCTGCTAAGCTCGATCGAAGGAAAGGAAGTAAAATATTTTTAACACAAAACCACAGGCGCCAACACAGTACAACAGCCTGCCACATTGCACAAGATGGTGTCCATGACTAGTCCTAGTTTATTTAGGACTAGTCATCTGAAAACATATGGGGGCGGCTGCAAGCCCTGCATATTCTACCCCAATGCAAAGCGAAGTACCGGCTTACAGTCCGGAATCCTGTTTTGCATCCAAGCCCCCAGGCTTGAGCTGAAACATATTAGACTTTCAGGCTATACTTTCAACCTGTAAGTGTTTCCAAAACAAAATTCCCTTTTTGGACACCCCCTCAAAACAGCTTTCTTAAACACCTCGTTACTTCCACACGTTCCATTCAGGGCATAGCCCCGCCCCCACCCTTTCCGGTACGCAAATCATGCCGCTCATTTGGACATCCCCGACGGGAAAGCCACGTTTTCAACTCACAGCCCCGTGACAATATTCCAACCCTCTTTTACCAGGCTTTCAATTTGATGTAGAGTTGAAGCAAAGTTAAAACGAGGTGAAAATTGCTTAATAATATTGCCGTTATGTCACTACATATCGTTATGTCACTACCTATCAACAGTATGGCGGACAATTTGTCGCCATATGCGGATTGGTATCCCATTTGCACGAAACATTTCGGAACAAATAAAAAACTAAAGTCTAACTAAAATTAAGGAGGATAAAACTATGTCACTCGTTCGTTTTTCAAACCAATTTCCTTCAATGTTTGACCGTTTTTTTGAAGGCGATCTATTCGATTGGTCAAACCGCAATTTTTCACTTACCAACACTACTTTGCCATCGGTAAACATCAAGGAAAACACCCAGGCCTTCGAAGTAGAAGTTGCAGCCCCCGGTTTTGAGAAAAATGATTTCAAACTGGAACTTAACCACGACTTGCTGACTATTTCGTCGGAAAAGAATGTGGAAAATGAGACGAAAAATGGCGACCGCTACACGAAGCATGAATTCAGCTACCAGTCGTTCACACGTTCGTTCACATTGCCCAACATAGCCGATGGCGAAAAAATAGAGGCCAATTACGACAAAGGCATCCTGCGGGTTTCAATCCCCAAAAAGGAAGAATCCAAGCCTAAGCCAAGCCGTACCATCGAAATCCAGTAGCACATCAGCCCGCGTGGAGTTAACAGGGGGGCTACATTCCAGCCCCCCTGTTTTCACAAAAGAACAGGGCGAATTAATAAACATTCGACTATTTATGGAAACATTTCAGGATATAATCCAGGGCGAGAAACCCGTGCTGGTTGATTTTTATGCCACTTGGTGCGGACCATGCAAAAGCATGAACCCTATTGTGGAATCGGTTGGAAAGGAAGTGCAAGGCCGCGCCAGGGTGCTGAAAATCGATGTGGACAAAAACCAGGCACTGGCAAACCAGTTCCAGATACGGGCAGTGCCGACGTTCGTCATTTTCAAGAAAGGGCAGGTGGTGTGGCGGCAACCCGGAGGTGCGGACAAGAACACCTTGCTGGTGCAGATTCAACAACATGTATAAGGCGGTATCCAGCCCAAAATAACGGTATTGAAAATTGCAAGTAATAACCATGCAATATTAAATTAATTTTGTTATTCGAAAAAGAATGTTTTTCTTTGCATCATATTCTTTTTGAAACCAATTTCGATTAAAAACACTCGGCCAGGTTTTCCTCTGTCCGGTCCCATAGCTTCTCCAAAACACAATTTAAAACAATCGCAGATGAAACAGTTTTTGAAATTCACCTTGGCTACCATTGTGGGTATTTTTATTGCCGGGATTCTCAGTTTCTTCATTTTCGCCGGGATACTGGGCGCCATCGCGGCTTCGACCGAAAAAGTAACCGTATTGAAACCCAATTCCATTTACGAACTTGACCTGGAAGGTATCCTGGTCGACCGCTCGGAAGACGATTCGTTTGCCAAGATCTTCGCGCAAGCCATGGGCCAGAAGCAGGAAGCCACTATTGGGCTCGACGATATCCTGGCAAACATCGAGAAAGCCAAAAACGATGAAAACGTGGTCGGCATCTACCTCAAGGGAGGCTCGTTGTCGGCTGGCATCGCATCCATCAAGGAAATCCGCAACGCACTGGCCGATTTCAAAAAGTCAGGGAAATTTATCGTGGCCTATGCCGACAATTATTCGCAGCGAATGTATTACCTCGTGTCGGTGGCCGACAAGGTGCTGCTGAACCCGCAGGGAATGCTCGAGCTGAAAGGCCTCGCGGCGCAAACCATGTTTTTCAAAAACACGCTCGACAAGCTCGGCATCGAAATGCAGGTGGTGAAAGTGGGTACCTTCAAATCGGCCGTCGAACCATTTGTCAACACCAAAATGAGCGATGCCAACCGCCTGCAGGTTTCGGTGTTCCTCCATTCGATTTGGAACAGCATGCTGAAGGACATTTCGGTGTCGCGCAAAATCCCCGTGGATTCGCTCAACCGCTTTGCCGACGAAATGCTCATGTTCCAGCCTACCGAAAAGGCCAGAACCTACGCGTTGGTCGACTCGCTGGTGTACGTCGACCAGGTGGATTCAATCCTGAGAACTTACCTCAACGGTAAGGGAATTGCCAAGGACGAAGACCTTGCCTTGGTGAAGCATGATGAAATGGTGAGGTTGTCCGACAATAAGAAGTACGACAAGGACAAAGTGGCTGTGATTTATGCCCTGGGCGATATTACCGACGAACAAGGCGAGGGCATTGTGGCCAAAGACCTGGTTGAAACCATCCACGATGTAACCAAGGATTCGGCCGTCAAAGCCGTGGTGTTCAGGGTGAATTCGCCAGGCGGGAGCGCCTATGCATCGGAGCAAATCTGGCGTGCGCTCAGCAACCTGAAAGCCCGGAAGCCGCTGGTGGTGTCGATGGGCAACTATGCCGCTTCGGGCGGGTATTATATTTCGTGTCTGGCCGACCAGATTGTGGCGCAACCCAACACCATCACGGGTTCAATCGGGATTTTCGGCGTTATCCCGAACATGAAAGGGCTGAACGACAAACTCGGCATTACCTACGATGGCGTGAAAACCAACAAGATGAGCGACGGGATTGCACTGAACCGCGCATTTACTCCCGAAGAACGCGACCTGATGCAGAATTACGTGAACCGTGGCTACGAACTGTTTGTGAAGCGCTGTGCCGATGGGCGTAAAAAAACGACCGAAGAGATCAAGGCCATTGCCGAAGGGCGCGTGTGGACAGGCGAGGATGCATTGAAAATAGGTTTGGTCGACCGGATTGGCGGGCTGAATGATGCCATCCTGATAGCAGCGAAAAAGGGCAAACTCACCACCTACAATGTGAAGGAATATCCCGAAAAAGAAGACTTCGCCACCAAATTGATGAAAAACCTCGGCAAGGACATGGAAACCCGGTTGATGAAAGCCCAACTCGGCGAGCATTACTTCCTGCTGAAACAAATCAAGAATATGGAAAAGCTCAACGGCATCCAGGCCCGCATGAGCTATGATATAGACATACGGTAAAACCCAATCCGCAAATGCTTTTGCAAGGGAGGCTGCCTCAAAAGGGCAGCCCCTTTTTATAAAGCGCGCGTATTATGAACTTATGTGTCCATAATTTTCTCGAAAACCTCGTTCCCCAAAAAACAAGTAACGACTGAACACCAACAAATTGGTTTCATTTCAGAATCACGAGGAATCATTTGCCTTGCTTGCCGCTTATCGCTAAACTGCGAGGCGATACTAACTTCAAGTCTCCCAAATTTGGGGTTTAGGAGCCGGGGAGTCACCTCTTCATCATCATATGCATCAATCCCCCGCCATTCTTCACATTGGTATAGCCCATCTGCATCAACATGCGCTGGGCATAGGCCGAACGCCCGCCGGAAGCGCAATAGACTATGATTTCGCGGTCGGCATTATCACCAAACTCCGAAACCCGTGCTGCCAAATCGTCCAGCGGAATGTTCACGGCACCCGGATACGCCCCGCCCTGGAATTCGCCCCGAGTGCGCACATCGACCACCAGAGGTTCATTCGTATTTGCCTGGGGTGCTTCCTGCTTTTTCGACGAGCCAAGGATTTCATCTTTACGAGCCATCATTTGCGAAATGCCACCACCATTTTTCACATTGGTATAACCCATCTGCATCAACGTGCGCCGGGCATAAGCCGAGCGTCCGCCGGAAGCGCAATAGACGATAATCTCGCGGTCGGCATTATCCCCAAATTCCGAAACCCGCGCGGCCAAATCGTCCAGCGGAATATTCACAGCACCTGGAAACGCCCCCGATTTATATTCCGGCACAGTGCGCACATCCACTATCAAGCGAGTTTCCCGAACCGGAGCAGCCACCTTAACTTCGTCTCCTTCATTTGCCTCCCCTCCCCCTATCGATTTCTTTTCAATTGGCAGCAAATCTATGTTGATATCCTTGAATCCCGTGGCTCTTGCCTGCCGTTGCAGCGAGGCATGCCCGCCCGACACATTGGTCACATCTTCGAATCCGGCGCCAACCAAGGTACGCAAAGCCTGGTGACCTTTTTTACCTGTTTCGTCGTACACAACCACGGGACGGTTTGCGGGTATGGAAGCCAGTTTTTCGGGCAACAGTTCCAACGGAATGTGTATGGCGCCCATCACGTGGGTTTTTTCGTAGGCGAAAATATCGCGGACATCAATAAACACCGGATTCTTACCCGCTACGAAATTGTCGATTTCGGAGGCTGTAACCGAAGGGCTGAAACCCGACATTTTGTTTTCGGCCGTGTACGCAACCATGTTGATGACATCGTTGGCTGTACCCAGGGGCGGAGAATAAGC
>DATGXD010000032.1:0-6020 GCA_035299105.1 Paludibacter sp.
TAGGCGAAGCTTTCGGTGTCGGCACCGCCATGGCGCTTCCTGGCGGCCAGCCGCCCCAGTTCGTCGTACGACCCGGCGGCGGTCATGTCGGAGAGCGCTATCTCGGGGTTGTTGTTGAACTTGTAGCGGGTTTTCAGCAGCCGCCCGGCCTGGTCGTAGTCGTGGGTGTACAACTCGGTCACCAGGCTTTTCGCGTAGCTGGAGTGTTCCGTGAGGCTTTTCGTTACCTGCCCGGCGAAGTTGTACTGGTTGTACACCTTGTCGTATCCTGACATGTGGTTGGTGGATCGGGTTTGCACCACACGGCTTTTGTCGTCGTAATACATGGCCGTGGAGGTGTAATTTCCCGAACCATCAAGGATATAAGTGCGTGTGCCGGTGAGCAGGCCCTTGGCGTTCAGCCCGACCGCATCGGTGGCAGCCTCCGGGTAGGCTTTGCTGTACCCGTCCTTCGCCTGGTAGCCCAACGCCTGCTGTTTGTCCTGGGGCAGGACGGACATGAAGCCGTAGTCGTCGTAGTAGTTCACGCTGAGCGGCGCGAAGTCGGTGTTGAATGTGGCGGCGGTGTATCCAATGTTTTGGAAGCTGTTGCCCGTAACCGCTGTTTCCACTATCACGCCACCGGCCACCAGGTCCCTCTCCTCCTGGGTGATGTCCCGGTTCAGCACCCCGGTGTAGAGCACCCGCCCCAGCACATCGCACTTGGTCACCGTCCATTGGGTTTTCAGGCGTTGATTGCCGTCTTGCGAAAGCACCAGCCTGTCGGCCTGGTCGTACAGCATGTGGATCGGTTCGCATCCGGGCAGGCGTTTTTCAATGCAGTTCCCCCGCCCGTCGTACTTGTACAGGTAGCCGTACTTTTTCAGGTAAGGATCCGTGTCGGCAAAAGGGGTGGTGGCGGTCATGTTGTCGGCGGCAAGCGGCGGCAGCACGTAGGCCAGCTGGCCCAGGTCGTTGTACACCCAGTAGGTGTCCACGTCGGCGCCGCGCCTCACCATCACCACGCGCCCCTGCTTGTCCTTGTACTCGGCGGTGGTTTTGCCGTCCTCGTCGGTCACGGTGGTCTTGTACAGCGTGCTGGCCGCATACCCGTCAGCGCCGCGCACCAGCTGGCTGCTGCCGTCCACGTGGAAGTAGGCCACTTCGGAGGCGGCATTGGTTCCATACTCCGTTTTCACCTTCTTGGGTGAAGTGGGATTATTCCATGCTGCTCCTGCTCCATATTGGCCTGTTACACGGTTAAGTGGAGACGCTTCGTATTCGGTAGTGGTGTATGGGTAGCTGTCGTTTGCCACGGTGCTGTAAAAACTCCCGGCATTGGTTTTGAAAGTAGCGGCGTCCACGTAGGCGCCGCTGCCGGCGTTGGCCACGGGCAGCCAGTGGAGGTACTCCCGGCCCACTCCATCGTATTCGGTGAGGGCCACCAGGTCCTTCCCGGTGGGGGTGATGCCCTTCTGCACGGTCTCGGTGGGACGGCCCAGGCCGTCGAAGTACTGGATGGTTGAGTTGGAATTTTGGCTAGAGCCATTGTCAACCAACGCCGTGGGGTCGGTAACAGGAGATGTAGGTATAGTGGTTATTATGTAGTTCGGTACACTGGTTTGCGACCATATCGAAGATACGGGAAAAAACAAAACCATTAATATATATATAAATTGCTTCATACAAAAATTAGATTAGATGAGTATTAACGAGCTTGATTTTATTAATTTATGCTATAGCTTCTTGACAAATAAGTACTCTTTCCTGTGGTATTGTCTTTAACAGCGCAGACTATGGCAACCGACCCCCTTTTCCAGGTGATATCAAATGTATTTTGCGTTGTGTTAAGTTTTTGGGAGTACGGGGTGCCACTTTCATTATATGCATACCAATCCAACGTGAAATCACCGGATCCTCCTACAATAGTTGCAATAATTTGTGCTGATACATTATTCGTATATGAACTTGTCTCCTCGCTAAAGGAAATGGAAAGCGGGGGATAACCACATTCTATTGAATTACTGGCCGTGACTGATTTTTTTGTTACATTGTCTGTGACAACACATTCTGTAGTATAAACACCCGGTGCATTAAGTATAAAATCAAACTGTGTATCGGTAGTGTTCTGACTAACCGGCAGAACCGAACCCCCGCTATTCTTAAGACACCATTTATAGCTGAAATTACCCGAACCCCCTTCTGCGCGAACCGTAGAGTTCCCCGTACCGCTACCTTGCACAATATAGCAAGGCGAGGTGCCATATGTGCTTGCAGTTGGCAATGTATAACATTTCATAGGATGAGTTTGAGATGCGGATAATCCTGTTGAAATATCGGACACAACACATTGCAGGACAACAGCACCAGCTTGTGGACAAGTAAAATTAAACGAAGAAGACGGGCTGTTATTACTGCTTGCCAAAAGAGAGCCATGGGCATCTTTTAAACTCCAATTATATATATAATTACCCGAACCTCCTGTTGCATTAACCACGACAACGCTCGAAAGCCCCTGAACGCAGGCGGTTGGGGCATCTGTAAATGTTGCCGCCAAATAGCCATATTTGTAAGCGCTGGTTAAATTCAAATTATTATCTGTAGTCGTAGCTAGCCGATTAAAAGAATCATATGTGTACCGGGTAATTATGCCATTGGGGTCTGTTTTAGAAGTCATGCCCACCAATGGTTTGTAGGTATAGGTGGTTACCAATGCAGTTTTGTTTGCAAAATAGGAATCAAGTTTATTCCTTATCCCAGACACATCCGGGGAACTGTTGGATGATAAGTCTTGCATTTGCGTATCGGTATAACCCAGCGCAGACTTAACGTCGCTGTAGGTGGCGTTTTTTATTTCTGCTATTAAGTACTGACCGAAAAAACTCCAAAGGTAAACAATATTCAAATTATCCTTAGTTGTAATATAAGTCGGATTTCCGTATATATCATAATTATGAAAAGTCTCTTTCACTTTATATTTGGATACGTAATTATTATCAATTGGGAGTATATCAGTCGTTTCTAATTCATTAATATTTGTTTTTAAAGGTAAACTATTAAATAGTGAATACTCATTTAAGATACCCATAGAAATTTTCTTATCTCCGTTCTTTTCTACGGTTTTCAATACCTCAATTGGAGAGTTGATAATATTTCTTTCTACTAAATTGGCAATTGCAATAGAATTATCATCACTTACGTTTGGAGTAAAATCAAAGGGATATTTAAAATATACAGAATATTTAAACTTATCACTATTTTCTATTATTTGTTCCCGAATAAGATTTTTATCATTATACACATAATCTTTTGTCAGTTCCCTATTGAGTTCGTCTATGCTTTTCTGCTGAATAAGTTGACATGGAGTTAGAAATGTTTTATATGCATTATATCCTACAGGCGATGATTTAATAGAGATATAGTAATTCTGCATAGCATTTTCCAAGTTATATTTATATGTTTCTGTCAACTTTAAACCACCTTGATTTGAATAACTTTCCTTTTTTATGATTTTGCCTCTGAAATTCGACAGATCGTTAACAGAGTACAGTCGGTTCTTTTCAGCCCTTTCTCTTTCATTTAAATTTGTTGAACCATTATGGGGAGGCCATATTTTAATATAAGATTCATCATTGTCTGGTGTGTCCAAATAAGATGAAAAATTATATTTGATATAGCTATCATCCCCGTATTTCTCAATCACTGTTGGATATCCAATGAAATATTCTGAGTTAAGATTACCAAAGCTATTTGCACTAATATCTTCAATAACCTGATTTCTAGTATATGTATAGTTACTAATTGTGTACTCTCCATTGACCCAAATCCCTTCTGACCCAGATCCAGAAGAGATGATGCGCTCTTTTGCTCTATATTTAGGTTTAATTCCAATAACACCACACTCTTGTCCAGCCAAAGATTCTTTGTAATATAAGGTTCTATTATTACTTTTCAATGATACAGGGTCATAATCCGAGATAAATTTTAGCCGGGCTCCTCCACAAGGTACACATTGATCTAAAGGAACCAAATCCAAATGTATTGTACTCATATTCCTGTCGAGAAATTTGGTGTATCGATTGTATTCATATTTAAACTCAGTTGATCCGCCAGTTGGGTAGGTTACTTTCTTTAGTAGACCAGCATCACAAACTAATGTATCTGTACGCCTATTATTCTCGATATCTAGTGAGTATAATGCCGGATTGTCAATACTTGTCGCATAGCCTCCTCCCCAAAAACCCCAATCATTGAGTGATAATGTGAGGGGTTCCGGTAGAACTTTATCTAAATTGTATTGAAAATTATAAATAAGGCTATTTTTATTAATTGAGCTTAAAAAGAAATAGTGTCCTGAATAATCATAATTAAAGTTGATTGTTTTGAGTGGTTCGTTATTACTATACTGAACAATCGATGCTAAAGATATTGTTTTGTCTTCTTCCTCCTCTGTTTTATAAAAACCGGTTGGAGTCTTATTAGTGTTAAATTTTATCATTGTATTCTCGATCGTGATATTATCAATAATAGGAATATATATTTTGTCCTCCATCTCAATTAATCTGCTATCACAACTACTTTCGGGCGAGGCGGTTTGTCTATTCATTGAAGTTTTAATTATTGATCCAGAAGAATATGAATAAACAATATTGTTATATTTTGCTTTTTGAAGAGTACTTTTATATGAAAATATCGCCTTTCTATTATTTGGAGCAGTTATTGATTTTAATAGCCAGGATGTAATATATCTTGGCACTATTTTACAAAGCCGAGGGTTATTGGGGATAAAATATTCAATTGTTGAAACATCTCCTCCAAATTCATAAACATTTCCATCAGGCGTTGTTATTGACATCGATGAATTTAAAGGAACATCAGTGGTATGGTAATTTTGTATAGCCAAATTATTAATGTCTATTTTGCACCCATTTTCAGATAGCAATTGAGCTTTTCCTTGATTGTCAATAAAAAAACTTCCCGAATAATTTCCAAAACTAAAATTAAATATATCTGGCTCCATATCATACTTTATATCCCCAAATACATATGGAGTAAGCCCACCTCCAGCATTTGTTTCAATATTAAAGTTTATTAGATCGCTATTACTGTAAGCCTTATATTTATGATCTCTAATTGCTACTAATAGCCCATCCACTATGTATTTATCGGGTTTACTTCCTGTATAATAACCTCTTGTTTCATCTGGACTCCCTTTTACAATTCTACTAATGACTCCTCCATATTTAAGAACCCAGTTAACGCCAGTTAATGATGGTCGTTTTGATGGGATAAAACCGCTTGAAATATATTTTAGTGAAATTGGAATATTGAAATCATTATCCTTGTAACCATCTAGATTTATATCAAAATCTAAAAGACCATTATAGTGATCAATATTTAAATTACCGTATTTTAAGAAATCTGATACATGTGGCGATGATATTCCCAGATTCTGGGGACTGAAAAAATAATTATGTAGGTCAGATGGCACAAAGTCTTGGCTTTCTATTTTCCCTAAGCTGGCAATCAAACATATTACCAATAGTATTTTTATTTTCATATTAATTTATCTGTTCTTGAATGTCATGTAACAATTCGTTTATCTCTTCACCACCACTTGCTTCATCACCATATCATCCACATGCACGTACAGCGTGTAGGTCCCGGTTACGAGGCTGCCCATATTCACGGTGGTGGTGTTGTAACCTTCGGGCATATTCCCTGGCGAAGTGCTGCATTGGGGTACGCCAATGTTGTTGTGCAGGGTGAACCACACCTTGGCCGGGCGGGTGAGCTTGTAACTGATTAGCAGGTTGTCCACCACCGGGTTGGGCATATATTGCCCCTCGGTGAACACGGAGGCGGCCCCCTCCGGCTCCCCCGAAAGGGGAGGGGAAGAAAGCGGGTCGGTCTGGATCTGGGAGATTTGCAGTCCGGGCGGGTAGTAGAACGAGGTGCTAAACACCGTGGTATCATTCATGCTTTCGCCCAGTTCGTCCTTTTTGTCCCCCTTTTTGCTCAGGGTGGTTTTCACGCTTTCA
>DATGXD010000033.1:0-6245 GCA_035299105.1 Paludibacter sp.
AAACACAATTTCTCGTACCAGGGAAAAGAAATCAGGCTGATAGAAGAAATGCAACGCAACGAGCAACTGGTGATCGAGGCACTGGCCTACATCCGCGGACGAAGCCTGAGCGACACGTTTTTCATTGTGGACGAAGCCCAAAACCTAACCCCGCACGAAGTCAAAACCATCATCACACGCGCCGGCGAAGGCACTAAAATTGTATTTACGGGCGATATCCAGCAAATCGACTCGCCATACCTCGACATGTATTCGAACGGGCTGGTATATATGATTGACAGGATGCAAGGCCAATCCATTTTCGCACACATCAACCTGGTCAAGGGCGAACGCAGCTATTTGTCCGAACTGGCCAGCGATTTACTCTAAACACACCGGGGCAAAACTGCTTAAACCGAAAAGGGAAAGACCGAAACCCGGCCTCTCCCTTTTCCATGAATTTATCAAATGAAAATTACTTTTGCACCAGCACCCATGCATCCGGGAAGCGTGAACTCACCGAGCTGATTTTGGCATGCGCCTGCACGTAATCGTTAAACGAAGCTAACAACACACGGAACATTCCGTTCTCATTCACAACAACCACGGCCCTGTTCCCTTCCGAATTCAAGGTAGCTTGCAAGCCTTTGGCATTAGTTTGCTTCGAAAAGCTACCAACCACCACATGGTATTTATACTTGAAAACGTCGGCATTAGTTTCGCCCTCCGCCAATTTGAAATTTTCATTCCGGGTAACTTCGTTGACCGGAGCCGACACGACGGGAGCATCCTCGCTAACAACCTGTTTTGCAGGCTGCTCTGTTGTCGCCGGGATATTTGCACCAGGAATCCGTGCCACTTTCTGCTTGGTTTTACAACTTGTGGCCGCAACTAAAATCACACTCATCACAAGCATGAATCGTAAGGTTTTTTTCATATTAGTCCTATTTATTTTGATTTATTTTTCAGTTTATGCTCTCCAAATGGGCAAAATCATTAATTTTGCTTTCGAAACCTATCAAACCTGCAAGTCGAGCCCCTCTTTTCTTTTGCAAAGATGACAATAAAAATGCAATTTGACAATAGCTTTAGTTAAAGTTGGAAATAATTATTGATAGGCGTGAACAAAATAACCACGATAATTGTTCAACTAAAATTAAAGAGGAAATCTCTTAAATTATTAACAATAAAAACAATTTATCATGAAATTTTCATTACCGGAATTGCCGTACGCGCATAACGCACTCGAACCAGTAATCAGTGAAAAAACTATCAGTTTCCACTACGGGAAACACCACCAGACTTATGTGAACAACCTGAACGACCTGGTTGTGGGAACTCAATTTGAAAATGCCGATTTGGACACGATTGTAAAAAAATCGGAAGGTCCCATCTTCAACAATGCCGCCCAAATCTGGAACCACAACTTCTATTTCCTCTCGCTGACAGCAAGAAAAGGCACGCAGCCCAGCGAAAAACTGGCTAGCGCGATTAATGCCGGCTGGGGTTCACTGGACCAGTTCAAAGCAGAATTCAACAAAGCAGCCACCACTATCTTTGGTTCAGGCTGGGCATGGCTGGTCAAAGATGCAGACGGGAAACTATCAATTGCCAAAGAAAGCAATGCCGGCAACCCAATCACACGGGGATTGACTCCACTCCTCACATTCGATGTATGGGAGCATGCGTATTACCTCGATTACCAGAACCGCAGGGCCGACCACCTGGCTGCATTGTGGGAACTGGTTGACTGGGATATTGTTTCCGGACGTTTTTAAAACATGTTGTCCACTATTGATGAAGCCGGCAAGGGATAAATCCTACTGCCGGCTTTTTTAATACAACCTGCCGCATTTCCATTATCATGGCCAACCCTATTTTTAAACATTTTAAGCGGCATAACAAATATTGGTTAAATAACACAACGAAACATTCAAATTACTAAAAAACACTACCCCGGCGTATCGTTGTGTTGTAAAAAAATTATCTTTGCATCTGAATTTAAACTTGAATATCATGCTTTACGCAATAATTGCACCTGCTGTCATTATATTCATTGCCGTGCTGCTCCTTGGATTCCGGATATTTTTTTTCAGGAATGGAAAATTCCCGAACATACACATAGGCGGGAACAAGGCACTAAGCGACAAGGGAATTGATTGTGCCACCACCCAACACAGGGAAGCGCAAAAGAAACGAGGACGAATGAGCGTACCGGATATGGCAAACGAAATCACAAAAAATTTTTAACAAGAAAACGCGAATGAAAAACGTATCACTCATTTTGAATGCCATACTGGCAGTTGCAGTTATTGTGCTTTTTATTTTAGTGCTGGGAGGCAAACAAACTACCGAGGCGAAACATGAAGTAGCCGGGAAAATCGCCCAAGGAAAATTACCCATTGCCTACATCAACGTCGATTCACTGCTGCTGAACTACCAGTTTGCAAAAGAAGCCAACGAATCCCTGATCAAGAAGCAGGAAGATTCGAGGCTCACCATCAACATGAATGCCCGCCAGCTCCAGTCCGAAATGGCCGAATTCCAACGCAAGCTCGAAAACAACGCTTTCCTTAGCCGCGACCGTGCCGAACAGGAACAATTGCGGCTGCAAAAAAAACAACAAGAATTACAGGAGTTGGATGGCCGGTTGAGCAAACAATTGTTGCAAGTCCAACAAAAAATGAATGAACAATTGCGCGACACAATCAATGCATTCATGAAAGATTTCAACAAAAACCACAAATATGAGATGATAATCAGCAACACATCGAACGACAACGTGCTATATGCATCAAAAGGCTACGATATTACCGAAGAGGTTACTAAATTGCTGAATGAACGCTGCGCAAAGAAATAAGCACAAACGACTTACAATGAAAAATGCGGTATCGTCCGATACCGCATTTTTTGCATACACCCACCTACAACTATCCAAACAGGACAAGCCCTACAACATCCACCAACCAGTCATTAATAATTTGTAACCTACCTACAGCTGGCAAACTTGTAACTACTTATAATCCCCCCTGAACGAGAGGAAAAACGTGGAAAGAGCATAAATGAGCACCGCCAGTACCCAAAGGTTGGAATGTGTGAACATGAAATAAGCAGCCACGCCCAGGAGCAGGGTCACAAACAACCCGTTCCGGCTCAAACGCTGCTGCCTCGTATCGGCATCCTTGTTGTCGAGCACATGGTTGAACTGGAGGAAAATGAAAAGTAGGGCTCCAACAGAAAATATAAAAGGGGCAGGAAAAATATCGAAAAGCTGCAACACGGCTCCGGTAACGGTTAGCACGCCTGCGCTTGCCGCCAAATATCTTGAAATTTCTTTTGTCATAAAACGGGAAAATGGATTAATGTGGAATACTTGAGGTATAAGGTATTTTTCATTCCTTCACAATGAAAATATCTTCATCATCGGTTTTCAGGTAGTAATGTTCACGGGCGAATTTTTCCAGGTTTTCGTCGCTCGACTGGAGTTCCCTTTTCTTTTGCCTGGTGGTTTTTATTTCATCCTGGTAAAACTTCAATTCTTCCTCGAGCTTGTTTATTTTGCGGGCCGTCTGCCAACGGTGGATCAGGTTATGCTCGTCGAAAAAAGTGACAAAAACAGCAAAAGCCAAAAACACCACCACATACTTGTTGACAAGTAATGACAGGAATTTCTTTATCGGTTTTTTGGACTCGGACACGCAATTTTGGTTTTAGAGGCAACATATTTCCGGGAATTCCCCGGGAACAAACATCACCCGATTTATGGAATCGGTACGGCAAAGGTAAGCATTTTTCAGGAACCTCCTTTTTTTTGATAAATCTTTTTTCACGTAGCAAGGAACAATCAATTTTGAGTATATTTGCAATCAATTGCAGAAAAAAGGATTTCTATTTATGGAGAATTTCATTGTATCGGCACGGAAATACCGCCCAAACACATTCAACTCGGTTGTGGGACAGGCGGCTTTAACCACCACCCTAAAAAATGCCATTAAAAGCAACCACCTGGCACATGCATATTTATTCTGCGGACCACGTGGTGTAGGCAAAACAACCTGTGCCCGTATTTTTGCAAAAACCATTAATTGCAGCCAATTAACGCCCGATTTTGAAGCCTGCAACGAGTGCGAGTCGTGTGTTTCTTTCAACGAACAACGCTCGTACAACATCCACGAACTTGATGCCGCATCAAACAACGGCACCGACGATATCAAATACCTGATTGAGCAGGTTCGCATTCCACCTCAAATTGGCAAATATAGTGTTTACATTATCGACGAGGTGCACATGCTTTCAAATGCCGCATTCAATGCTTTCCTTAAAACGCTTGAAGAACCGCCGGCGCATGCCATTTTCATCCTGGCCACCACCGAAAAACACAAAATCATCCCAACCATACTTTCGCGCTGCCAGATTTACGATTTCAACCGCATAACAGCAGCCGACACCGTGCACCACCTGCAATATGTAGCCGAAAAAGAAGGGGTGAATGTCGACATAAACGGCTTGAACGTAATAGCCCAAAAGAGCGATGGCGGCATGCGCGACGCGCTTTCCATTTTCGACCAGCTGGTGAGCTTTTGCGGGAACACCATTACCTACCAGGGTGTGATAGAAAACCTGAATGTGCTTGATTACGAGTATTATTTCAAAGTAGTTGAAGCATTCCTGAAAGGCGACGTCGTAAATTCACTGCTGATATTCAACGAAGTCCTTAACAAAGGTTTCGATGCCCATCATTTCATCACCGGGCTGGGTTCCCACCTCCGCGATGTACTCGTGAGCAAAGACCCACAGACGATACAATTGCTTGAAGTGGGCGCCGACATAGGCGAACGTTACAAAACGCAAGCACAGGCATGCACCCCGGAATTTATTTTCCAGGCACTGAAAATTGCAAACGACTGCGACCTGGACTACAGGCTAAGCAAAAACAAACGCCTGCTTGTTGAACTTGCCTTAATCCGTATGTGCCAGCTTACGGATGAAAAAAAAAAATCTAACCTGAACGAAGCTACGCCGCCTCCTTTACAAAAAGTTTTTTCAACCGCACCCGCCACTCCCGTTGCCCCGGCTACACAAACTGCCCGTGCCACACCCGAAGCCGCCCCCGTTGCCCCAGCTTACAAAACCGTGGCCAGTTCACCGGTTCAACGCATGGCACAGGAGCCAAAACCCGTATTCCAACGTCCGGGGAGCATTTCCATTTCGACACCGACAACCATCCAGGCAAACAGTGAACAACCTGACAGCAAACCTGTTGCAAACAATACTCTACAGAACAAAAAATTTGGAGCCGATGAATTGATAGCCGCATGGCGGAGTTTTGCCGACACAATTCCGGAACAAGTGCGCATAGTAAGCTTCATATTAAGCACAAACCCGGTAATGGTTTCCGACTCGTTGTTCGAAATTACAGCAAGCAATTCCTCGCAGGAAAAGGAGTTGAAACGCCTTCAACCGGACATATTGGCACTGCTGCAGCAAAGACTGGAAAATTCCTCAATACGAATGTCGATCAAAGTACTGGAAGAAACCGCTGTCCAACGTGCCAACAGCCCGGAGGACCGCTACAAGATCCTGGTCGACATGAACCCCTCACTGGAGATATTAAGGCAAAGGCTGCAATTGGAAATCGATTGACGAATTCACAATTCATGATTCGAAGATATGTTTAGGAAAATTACCCGGACAGTGTGGATTTTGTCGATTATAAGCCTGTTCACCGATGTTGCCAGCGAAATGCTTTACCCTGTCATGCCCATCTACCTGAAAAGTATAGGGTTTTCAATCCTGGTTATCGGCTTGCTCGAAGGAGTTGCCGAAGCAACAGCAGGATTGAGCAAGGGATATTTCGGCAAACTGTCCGATTCGGCGGGCAAGCGGCTGCCCTTTGTTCAGGCCGGGTACATACTGGGTGCACTTTCAAAGCCCATGACTGCGTTTTCCACGTACCCTGCCTGGATTTTCTTTGTCCGCACCACCGACCGCCTTGGAAAAGGAATCCGGGTGGGCGCCCGCGATGCCATTCTGTCCGACGAAGCCACACCAGCAACCAAAGGAACGGTTTTCGGGTTCCACCGTGCCATGGATACCGTTGGAGCCGCAATAGGCCCGGGCATTGCGTTGGCTTACCTTTATTTTTACCCGAACGATTACATCGCACTTTTCTACATCGCTTTCATTCCTGGGTTAATTGCCATTGGCACAATTTTTTTCCTCCGGGAGAAGACAACCAATCCGGTTTCAAAACCAGAAAAAGCCCC
>DATGXD010000034.1:0-2820 GCA_035299105.1 Paludibacter sp.
CAATAGCTTTCAAACCAGTTTGCAAAGGTTGGTTCACCGGTTGGCGGAAAATCACACCCGGCGCTTTGCGTTCGAGTGGCATTTCGAGGACTTCACCCGCAATCTTACCTTTGCCATCGAGTGGCTCTCCCAAAGGGTTGATTACCCTTCCGAGCATGCCTTCGCTTACCGGAATAGAGGCAACAAGTTTCGTTCGTTTTACAGAAAATCCTTCCTTCACATGGCTGGAAGACCCCAGGAGAACCGCTCCTACGTTGTCTTCCTCGAGGTTCATGACGATAGCCTTCATCCCGTTCTCAAATTCGAGCAGTTCGTTGGCTTCGGCATTCCGCAATCCATATATACGGGCAACGCCATCACCAACTTGCAGAACGGTACCCACTTCGTCGAACTGGACGTTGGAATCAATCCCTTCGAGTTGCATCCGAAGAACTTCAGACACTTCGCTCACTTTAATATTATCAGACATGGTATTTGATTAATAATTCATAATTTACAATTCATAATCCATAAACACGAATTGTAAATTATGAATTACGAATTATGAATTAACTACTTTTTAAACTATAATTTTATTTATCTCGACATATTCTTTCTTGATCTGTTTCAGCTGGCTTGCAACACTTGCATCCCAACGCACAAAATCGACTTCGAAAGTGAAACCCCCTACCAATTCGGGGTTAATTATTTTCTCCAGTTCGATAGTGCCGCCTGTTTGTTGCTGCACAATCGAAATTAGCCTTTTCTCGGTCGCTTCGTCAAGTTGCATGGCCGATGCCAGTTTCCCAAAACGGATATTGTGCATTTTCCGGTATAAATCAATGTACTTCAGTGCCACTGATTGCAAGTCTTCTTCCCTGCCGTTTTGCACCAACAAGTCGACAAATTTCTCGAAAGTAGGGCTAACAGAACCTCCGGCTGCCATAAGCATGATTTTCTTCTTTTCAGATTTTGGCAGAACCGGATTTTCGAGCGCCCTATTCAAGGTGCTGAAACTGTTGAAGCTTTTTTCAACCATTCGGGCTTCGCCGTAAACTTGCTCCAACGCACTATTCTTCATGGCGAAATCGAGCAAAGCTTTCGCGTACCGGGCCGATATAAGTCCTTTATTCATAATTTACGACTTCGAAACATTGATTTCATCGAGCAAGCGGTTTATCATATCCATCTGCTCATCCTTTTTCTCCAGTTTGCCGCGAAGCACCTTTTCAGCAATATCGACCGATAATTCGGCTACCTGCCGGCGGATATCTCGGATGGCATCTTCCTTTTCAAACTGAATCTGCTTGCGAGCATCTTCAATCAGCTTAACCGCTTCAAGGCTGGCTTTATCCTTGGCTTCCTTTATCAGCATATCGCGGGTCTGGTTTGCTTCGTTCAGAATCTGGGCCTGCTCCTTGCGGGCATTGTTCACGATAGCTTCTCCCTCCGACTTCACTTTTTCAAGGTCGTCGTGCGCTTTTTGGGCTACCAGAATCGATTCATCAATAAACTGGCGGCGTTCTTCCACCAACTTCAGAATGGCCGGAAAACCAAATTTTGCCAGGATAAATACGACGACTCCAAAAGTCAAAAGCATCCAGAATAAAAGTCCGGATTCGGGCGTTAATAATGACATAAGAATTAATTAAGAATTAATAATTAGGAATTCATAATGCATAATGTGTAATTCATAATGCATAAGCCAGATTTTATATTGCGAAACAAGCAATTCAAAATAAGCGCATTAGAATTCATAATAAATGTTTCAGCATGAATAATTCTTCAGGAAGGAAAAACATCCGGTCTGAAAAAACCGGATATTATAACCGTATTTCTCCGAATATTACAAGATGAACCCGCAAACTACAATGGCAAACAAGGCAACAGCATCGACCAAAGCAGCAGCAATAATCATATTCATACGAATATCTGAACTTGCTTCGGGCTGGCGGGCAATACCTTCCATGGCCGAACCACCGATACGTCCGATACCCATACCTGCACCGATGGCAGCAAGCCCTGCACCGATTCCGGCACCCAATTTAGCTAAACCTGCTCCTGTTCCTGCTGCAGCAGCAGCCTGTAATAAAACTGATAGTAACATAATTCTTTCTTTTTTATTTGGTTATTTATTTTATTGTTTGTTTCTAATTTACTGTTCCTTTCCGGCTCTTAGCGCTTGCCGATTTCCTTATGAACCGCAAAATTATTAATGGTGATGCGATTCAACCCGGGCCAACCCAATGAAAACTGCCGTCAGCATGGTGAAAATGTAGGCTTGTATATACGCAACCAACAACTCCACAAAGGCAATGAATATGCTGAAAACAACAGACACAACGGTCATACTGCCGTTCATTACCGGCCCCATGCTTACAGTAACGAATATCAGGCTGGTCAATCCCAGAACAATGGAGTGACCGGCGAGCATGTTGGCAAACAACCGGATCATCAAGGCAAAAGCCTTTGAAAACACACCCACCAACTCAATCAGCGGCATTAAAGGCACAGGCGCTTTGAGCCACATAGGCACATCCGGCCATAATATTTCGCGCCAGTATTCCTTCGATCCCCAAATGTTGACTATCAACAAAGTAACTACCGCCAACACAAAAGTAACGGCAATATTGCCCGTGACATTCGCGCCGCCCGGGAAAACCGGGATAAGCCCCAAAATATTATTTACAAAAATAAAGAAAAACAAAGTCAGCAGGTAGGGTGCGTATTTCCGGTACTGGTTCCCCACACAGGGTTTAATCACATCGTCGTGGATATTCATGATAAACATTTCCATAAATCCCACAAACCCGCCTTTTGATTCGTGGATCCCTTTCTTGT
>DATGXD010000035.1:0-5065 GCA_035299105.1 Paludibacter sp.
CCCCGCCTGTTACGCCGGTTTCTTCCAGCCCTCTCACATCAAATTTCCAGCTTGGGCTGGTTGCATCAATATTGGAGCAGGTAAAAACACCGTTCCCGGAAACCACCCGCACTTCTGCCGTATTACCAGGGGTAAACTCGATAGAACCCGCCCAGTGCAGTTGTCCCTTTGCCCATCCTATGCCGTCGTTATTATACGTACTGTTCGACCCATTCTTCAGAGTCCAGCTTGTTCCTCCAGTTGTAGATAAGTAAACAAAATCCCCATACGTAGTTCCATACTGGTTATTGCCGTACTGGTTGATGGTCGATACTACTACCCTATTGGCATCGGAAGGATCAACGCTTACCCCTCCATAGGAATAATTGTTGCCGTTAGGTGTTACATCAGTCCAGGTACCTGTGGAAGTGTCGAGTTTGTAAACTCTGCCCGAACCACAATTCCATGGGCCATCTGCATCAGCACAAACAACATACATGGTGTTGCCTGCGAGTGCTGCCCTGTGAGGCATATAAGTCGTATCAGCTGTAATATCTGTAAATGACGACCCGCCGTTTGTACTTTTATAAATATTTGCATTCCCGGTACGGGAAACGCCAACATACATGGTTTGCGTCGCCCCATTTACCACACTGCTCGAAGGGTCGAAAAGGACAAAGCAAATCCCATTGTCGTTTGGGGTCGTAGTCACGCCGTTCCAGGCAAGATTCCATGTGCTGCCTCCGTTGGTGCTTTTCCATAATCCGTTCCGACGGGTTCCGCAGAACAGGATATTGCTGTTGTGGGGATCTACCGCGAGGCGTTCTCCAGTTGAGCGCCCCATCCCATTTCCATGCGCTTTGAACTTGGAGGTAACATCTATCACCGTAAATGTATTTCCTTTGTCGGTGGATTTTAATATGGCTGTTTTCCCCCCGTCAAAATAGTCCATACCGCAATATATGTAAATATTATTCGCATTTTGCGGGTCAACCGCCATGGCTTCCACGCCAGAAAAACCCTTCTGGACATCTGGGACCCAATCCATTAACTGTATCCACTTACTGTTTGCCGCATCCCAACGGTATGCTCCACCAACGTCTGTACGGCAATAAATATCGCCTGATGCCTGGTGGGTAATAACACCAGTCACAAAACCGCCTCCACCAATATTGGTAGTTTTACAGGAATACTGAGCCGATAAGTCAATAGACAGAAAAAGGTTAACACATATAAATATTAACACCACTACAAATCGATGCAGACGGTAAAAAGAACTGGGATTCGTAATTTTTATTTTCATAAATATAGATTTTATTTAAAAAGTTTTTGATTATAAATTCAGCGATAATTTCAAAAGAATCATTTTTCGGGTTGTCATCTAATTTTTAATTTATAGAAAATTTCTAATTCACATAATCTGTTTTTAGCAAGACACTACTTATCAGCATATGACACAATAAAATCAATTACTTATTTAATTAAGCTAATCCCTAATACTCATTTAGTATAGTCGCATACACTCCGTACGACTCATTAGTTACTTTATAAAAAGGCAGAAGCGTATATTCTTTTCCATTATTTTTCAGTGTAAATGACATAGAATTCTCTCGTTTAGAGATATTTTTCAAAATATCTACCTCATTACCTTTTAATATTGTTTCTTTATTAACTTGAAATGCTAATAAAACCGGACCATAAAACAGCGCAACTACATTTGGATTATCAGGCATTTTTTTTAAATTAAAATGATAATTAAAACGTATTTCTATCTTATCCCCGTTTTTCCACTTTCTGTCAATTATAAAATAAGACATCGGAGTTACATTAGTTGCAATTGGTTCTCCATTTACCAAAACCTGAGTTTGTTCGTCAGCCCAAGATGGGATAAATAATTTCAATGCAAATGGCGTGATTTTTTGGGCTGTTACGTTGAATTTCACAACGGAACTATCCGGAAAATCTGACGACTGCGACAAAGTAATTCCCTTCGATTTCCATTTCACAGTGGAAGGAATGTACAAATTCACCCAGAGATTATCGTTGTTGTAAAAATAGATATTGGCATTCAAGCTGGTAAATGCTTCGATAGTTGTTCCGTTACAACAAAAAAACTCACTGGGGTTGGCAAAGCTCTTCTTATTCGGAGAACCCAATGGCAAAGAATAAACATTCCATCCGGTTTCGGCATTTTGTAATGCAAAAACGGAATTATAAAGCGTATTCATATATACATCGGCATATTCGGGTTGGGCAGTCCAACGAAACAAAGTACTTGTGATTTTTTGAGTGTTATGTGAAACGCATGATTCAGATGTTCTGTCAGTAAGAGTTGTACTTAAGCAATCCGGTTTTCCCCAATGTTCTGAAGTTTGAGCTGTTTGAGTTGTAGCAATAGGTCTTGGACCACTACTAGAACCATTCACATAACAATGATGATGTTCCAGCATATCCCAAAAATGGGAAACAACATCACGATAATAGCTGTCTCCGGTATTTTCAGACCGTTTGGCAAACCCAGTTATCAAAGGCAAATGAGTATTAGAATGCAACCCTGACAAAATATCTTTCCCCTCATACAATGGCTGGCTGAACCATTTACGGTCAAAAAGACAAGCCAATCTGTAATGAGTTGAATCTTTGGAAATTTCAAATAAATTCTGTAATACATCATTCATCCCACCCGCTTCATTTGCGGGATTTGCCTGAGGAGTATATAGCATTTTTTCAATAGTTTCAGGCGAAAGTTTATCCATACGCTCTTTTACATAAGCTGCCATATTAACAACTACTGCATAGGCTTTTTTATTTCCGGTAGCCTTATAAACATCCAGCATTCCCTGCATTATCTTATGGTAAGTATAGTATGGAGCCCAAACACCACCAAATTGAGTTTCCAGGGTAGTAAAATCTTTTTCGGGGAATGCGCTCAGGTATTTGCCACCAAGTTTTTGCTGACACTCTTCAAGCACATCAACCATATATTTCAGACGTTTTTGAAGCAAAGTATCGCCCGTTTTTTCAATCAAAGAAGCACAAGCCGACAAATAATGACCCACAAAATGCCCGCGCAATCCCACATTAGGCGACTCCCAACCTTCAAGCGGTTTCGCTTTCGATTCAATTCCAGCATTTATCCTAAAATTGTGTAGCAGCCTATCCGTATCAAACTGATAAATGTACTTTGTATTGACAGTCTCCCGCTGCTTTATCCATGACTCAGACAAAACAACATCTTTATTTAAAAATGCAATGGGTTGCTTCGCCTTGTCAAGGAATGATTGTCCAAAAAACGTCTGACAAACAACCAAAAACAACCCAATATATTTTATTTTATTTTTCATATTGAAAATTGAAAAAAATTATCTCTTTGTACCCAGCCTGATTACCGTCAGCGAATTACCCGGGAAAGTTCGCTTGCAACCAGTTCCCGTTAATTTCACATCTTCTGTTTTCGGATATACTTTCTTCGGGTTTTCCAATGTATTCTCGTCCAGCGGACTGGCCGATGTCAAAACAATGGCTTTTCCTTTTCCGGTAAAAGCTTTCTCCGCTTTTAAATTAATTTCGGTTTTTATCGATTTCGCAGAAGCATTAACCACTTTGAGAATCACATCGCCGGATGTATCGTCTTTCACAGCGCTCATAATCAGACTTTTCACAGCAAGGTTTTTATCTGAAATTTCCTGTACCAGCTTTCCGTCAAGATATGCTCTCACGTCATTTCCTTTGATTTCAATTTTCACATCGTACCATTGTTCCGTTTTAGCTTCACCTTTCATTTGTGCTGTTGCCATGCCCATTTCCAAGTGCGTAACCGAATTGTTCCAACCACCTACTTCGAAACGGTTATGGTCATCATTTTTTCTATTGTGGAAGTATATTTGGAATCCATTCTCGCCCGAAATCCTACGAGCTTTCAGAGTGATTGTGTAGTCTTTCCACGTAGAATCTCCCATAAAAATGCTTACCCCAGGTTCTATCGCCGATTGCTTGAGTACTCCATCCTTCACACTCCATTGGCCTTTTCCGGTTTCTCGTAAAGTAGTATCGAGTTTCGCAAAACCAGGCTTGAACAGGATTTTCCCGTTAGGAGCTGTAACCACAACATCTTTAAACTCTGCCGAAGTCATCCAAGTTCCAAAACCGATACATCCCCTGCTCTGAGGTGTTTCTAATACTGGATTATTTTCCACTGCAAATGGCAATACACTGGTTCCCTGATTACTGGAAAACATTTTCTGTACATAATAACTTGGCAGACCATACCAACTGTCACTATTGAAGTTGATGAGATTGATTGGCCATGCTTTGTGATTAACATTACACAACAACGGAGCATAAGCACTCATTAAAACTACGTCTGAGTTGCGCTCTATCCCGGTCATCCAGGCAGCTTCGCCAATTGCACCCCGAAGATTCCCGTTTCCTGTACCCGAGGTAACCGCATACTCGCCAACAAATATTTTAGAACCGCTTCGGTCGTAATTATCGTATTTGTTTGAATTCCAGATAAACCAATCGGGATTGTTGTAGTAGTGCTCATCAATCAGTTCAGGCTTCGGCTCTTTGGGGTGTCCGCCATCCCATTCGTTGGCAACAAGTTGCATGTACGGATATTTGTCCTTAATGGCTTTTACAAACAACGGCCAGCGTTCGTTGTAAAGCTTTCCGCCATTCTCGTTTCCGATTTCCATGTATTTCAGGTTGAATGGTTCCGGGTGTCCGTTTTTTGCCCTTATCCCGCCCCAAACCGAAGTTACCGGCCCGTTGGCATATTCAATAGCATCGAGGGCATCCTGCACCCATTGTCCCATTTGGTCAAGCGGAATTGTTTCACTGTGCGACATACCCACGTTGATGCAGTAAAGAGGCTCAGCTCCCAAATCCTCTGCCAGTTGCAGGTATTCGTGAAAACCAAGCCCGTTTGTGGCATTGTAACCCCAAAAGTTCCAAAGTGGCGTACGTGTATCTATATTACCTATGGTGTTTTTCCAGTGGTTCATTTGTTTCATTTCATTTCCTTCCACCCAGCAACCGCCCGGAAAGCGAAATAGTTTTGGGTGAATCGCGTCGAATGCTTCGG